>JAFGEK010000026.1 GCA_016931625.1 Deltaproteobacteria bacterium
ATAAATGGTGTTTATGATAAATTTAATCTATCAAATATTTTAACAAATCAAAATACACGAGAAAATATTGCTAAAAATGTAGATAACATACTAGCAGTTGAAAACCTGCTTGACACATATTGGGAATTTTATGGTTATGGTGATATTTTGAGAAAGTCAGTTCCATTTGTAAAACAAATCGAGCAAACACCGACCTGCAATGCAAATGTACCAAGTACATTTGCATCTTTTGCTAAAAATATAGGGGAATTGATGCATGACTATAAAAATAAAATAGCAATTTATTACCGTTTCTTAAAGGGCAAACAAGGTTTATACAATAAGGATATAGAACCAATAATGAAAAATCTATATGAAAAAATTCATATAATTAATAATGACGCTATACATAGAATTAATTTAAGAACTAAGCAACTTATAGTTCATATTCAAGATGTATTGAATATGACAAGAGAGGCTATTAAAAATAGTGCTAGTGAGAAGTTAGCGAAAAGAAGTGAGATATTAAAATATTACAAAGAACAACTTGAGCAATGCGATTTTAAAAATGATGGATTTCGTAATATACAAAAATGGGCAATATATTTTGAGGCTGAAACGATGGGTGAGGTTAAGATACAGTCGTATAATCTTAATGAATTATTGTTTGAAGGTGAGAGTTTGCTTAAAGAAGTTACTAAGCAGCTATCTGAAGTTACTACAGAGCTATCTAAACCATAATAATTTATTATCCTAAAACACCATTATCCCCACACCACTTAATATCGCCCCCAGTGAAATATAGCCTAGCCATAAATGAGTTTTAGCGATGGACTTTTGGTCATTATAGCCGAGATGATTGCGGGCTTTAAAGCCTTCGTTGATAAATCGATGTATTTAGAATAAATTAAAATGGTTAGGCTTACATTTAAGCGGTTAATTAAATGGCTAATAGATAGACAGATGACTACAGATATTATAGTATTATTTTCATGACAGCGCGAGAAGTGCTTTTGGTAATCAAAGCAAGAGGAGGTGTAGTTGTTCGACGGCGCGGATCGCATGTGCGAATCAAGGCGGGGAAATGTTTTGCTACTGTACCAGACCACGGTTCTCACGACATGCCGCCCGGAACGCTTCGTTCTATCGAGCGTCAGCTTGAGCCTTGCTTTGGTAAAGGATGGCTGCGAAGTTAAAAAGGAGAAAGCATCATGGCGAAATATTTAGTCAACTATGAACGGGATGAGACTGGTTGGTGGATCGCCAAACTTAAAGGCGTCCCTGGTGTAAACAGCGATGGACGTACCGTTGCCGAGGCCCGTCGGCGTGTACGTGAAGCACTATCCCTAGCGATCGGTGATGACCAAGCCAAGACGGCAGAGCTCGTCGATCATGTAAAGCTACCTACTCAGGCACAAAAGATCGTAGATCGAGCTACTGCCACTCGGGCGAAGCTTGATGAGATTCAGGCTGAGGCTCAGATAAGCACAGCCAAAGCTGTACGTGAACTTCGCAAACAACTTGGGCTTTCGACCCGAGACATCGCAGACCTTCTTTGCATTTCTCACCAACGTGTCCAGCAGCTTTCCCGCGTTCGGTACTCTAAAATGGCTTATATGAAATAGGCTAATCGCTGTTACAAATCGATGTTTGACATAGTGCTATGCAGCGGTAGAAATTTTTTTAATATGAGTATCCATTTCCTTTATGACTGCTTGAATTTCCATGACTTGTTCTTCATCGAAAAGTGGCTCGCTGCATTGAGTACAGACCCAAGTGCAGACGCGATCGAGTAATAAATGATATCCATTGCACCCCCACTCCACTTAATATCGCCCACAATGAAATAGGGCTTAGCTATATAATGAGTTTTAGCGATGGACTTCTGGTCATTATAGCCAAGATGACATCTCGTTACCCTCGGGATGATCTAGCTGTTTTTCCAGGGTTTTTGAAAAGTTACGCGATAATTTGCTAGAAAAAGGATAAAAAAATAGGTCAATGAACTACATATTATTTTGACATCAGTGGTTCGATGGCCTACTATCTTAATTATGGAAAAGGTCTGGATCACCATAGTTGAAACAAAGCCTTTTATGAGGAAAGGCAAAAGTCTACTATCAGAAGACGAGGTAGACGCAATCAAAAATCTCATTGCCACTAATCCAGAGTGTGGCGAAATTATAGAAGGTACGGGAGGTATTCGAAAAGTGCGTATAGGTTTGACGGGCAGAGGTAAAAGAGGGGGCGCACGTGTGATTTATTACTTCTATAACATCCATTTCCCCGTGTTTCTTTTTGATGTGTTTGCTAAAAATGAGAAGGATAACCTTCCAAAAGCAGAAAGAAACGATTTGGCCAAGCTTTCGAAATTGCTTGTCAAAACTTACAAACCAAAGAGGTAATACCATGGCAACAAAAGCCTACAAAAGAATAAAAGAGGGCATGCTGGATGCTATCGCTTATGCGCAAGGAGATAATAGCACTGGGCATATTGTCACAAGAATCCAAGTACCCACAGTTGATGTGAAGGCAATTCGAAAAAAGCTCAATTTGACACAAGATGAGTTTTCACGAATGTTCGGCCTGAGTAAGGAAACCATTCGTAACTGGGAGCAAGGGAAAAGACAACCAGAAGGTCCAGCACGAATCTTGTTGCTCGTCATCGACCGTAAACCGCAAGCAGTTTTACAAGCACTTGCAAGCTAACCTTTAAAAGATAGCAGCTCATCATTATCTTTATAAGACTATAGTTGCTTGATTTCTTTTCTTTTAGGCAGTCAAATTGGCACTATTGGATGGAATTAGGTTTATAAATATTTTGAAACCACCGCTTATACTGCGGACATCTACCGTATTACTAACAACGCAAATAGCTCTATTTGACAAAGCTTGATTGTACGTACATAATTGTACATATGTTTACTTATGCTACAATTCGAATGGGACAATCAAAAGAATGCCTTGAACCAAAAGCGCCACGGTGTAAGCTTCGAGGTTGCAGTTTTGATCTTCAACGATCCGAATATAGTCACTTTTCTGGATACCCGTATCGACTATGGCGAAGATCGCTGGATCAGCATTGGCATGGCAGGTCAGACTGTATTGATCGTGGTACACACATTAAGGGAAGGGTATGACGGTGAAGAAGTCATTCGCATCATCTCGGCACGTAAAGCAACGACTAGTGAAGAAAGACGCTAACTATCAAGTGACGCCTAAAATGCAGCAAGAGCTAGCACGACTCGCTGTCATGAAGGATGAAGATATTTGTCTTAATGACACGGACATTCCCTCTATTGAAAATTGGGATAACGCGGTACATGGCAAGTTTTACCGACCGTTCAAACAATCCATTACAATTCGTGTCGACCGTGATGTTCTTGCCTGGTTTAAAGCACGAAAGGGAGCCTATCAGACCAGTATTAACAAAGCTCTACGCGAATATATCATCGCACACACGCAAAAATAGTTTTAGAGTCTCGTGTTGTTGTAAGTCTAATAACGTGTGATTTCGAGCGATGCGAGAAATCTTGGTTTTATCTTGGGTAAGATTTCTTCTTAGCTACGCGTATGCCAAATGGGGCGATGCTATGCAGCGGTAGAAATTTTTTTAATATGAGTATCCATTTCCTTTATGACCGCTTGAATTTCTATAACTTGTTCTTCATCGAAAAGTGGTTCACCGCATTGAGTACAGACCCAAGCGCAGACGCGATCGAGTAATAAATGATATCCATTGCGATCGATATGATAAGGAGCTTCTCCTCTTTTAAGGTCAGCTTTGCAATACATGCATTTCATGGCTTTAGCCTCCTTTTAAAATCTGGGGTCCATTTTGATGCTTCTGGTATGTAAGCTGTAATAATTGCCAGGTAGCCCTCTTTAGGTGCACAGACGATATGAATAGGCCTATTCGTAACAAAGTCAAACATTAAGCAGCTATGTCCTCTTGGATCATCACAATAGTCTTCGATAATTTCGCCATTTAAAATGACGTGACGTACCTCATTGGGAGAAATCATACGATCTACTCGGTTTATTTGATTAATTGCATGAGGTAAAAAGAGGATCCTTTGGCTGGCCGATTCAAGTATCTTTTTTTTAATATTATCGGTCATTGAATTTTAGCCCTTTAAGAATAGCTGTATTACACTATTAACAACAATACTATCATAAAATATTCTGCAAACCAGAGGATTGCAAATAAATGAAGAAAAACGACAACGTATTTAAGCTTATACAGATCTATAGATTACAGTTCATTTGCTGTAATAAGCTATAGTTGTTAATGAAGTGGAGAAATTATCCTAAAACACCATAACCCCCACACCACTTAATATTGCCCCCAATGAAATATAGCCTAACCATAAATGAGTTTTAGCAATAGATTTTTGGTCGTTATAGCCAAGATGATTGCGAGCTTTATACCCAAGATAACCGCTGGTGGCCATCGCGGCAGCGGCGGTAAATAAAAATATTTTATGCACTAAGCTGCGGTCAAATTTTAGTAGGTTGCGTTCAAATGGTACAGGGGCAATAATGGCGGCAAGCGCAGTAGTGGTAAATAAACCCATGGTACCATAGGCTAAGTATTTATGGGGTTTTTTATAGCGAGCGGTAGTACCGCCAGCTTCGGTGTACATATCATTATAACTTAATTGGCCAATGATACATAAAGCAGTAGTTGAAGCGATAAGAGAAATGCCTAAGCCTTGATGCACGTTGAGCAATAGACGACGACGTTCAACAGCTTGAGGGTCTACTGCTGGTGGTGGGGGTGTTTCGGGTTTACCGAGTAAGTCAAAATCAAATTGGTCCTTAGATACTGCCCTTGCTTGGTAAGCTAGGGTAAAAATAATAAAAGTTAAACAAAAGCAAATATATCTAATTAGATAACGCATAAGTTTATAATTTACCCCCTGTAATGATAACGCGGTTAGTGCGACTGCGGCTTTCACCAACTGAGGTTACACGAATGGCGGCTTCATCTGCCACTGGGCAGTGGGTTTCACAAATACCACAACCTACACATTTGGTTAAATCAATATAGGGTTGTTTAAGGGTGCGGTCTTTTCCATTACGAGCTTGAATAGTTACCACTTTATAATGAATAGCTTTCGGTGAAGTCGGGCATACTTCTTCGCAGACAATACATTGAGTTTCATTAGCCCAGGGTAAACAACGACCGCGATCAATAGATGCCGAGCCAATACGAATTGGTTCAGTATATGGTGGTAAACCTAATTTTTCTGCTAAGGAAATATAACGAATCGCACTGGTTGGGCAAATTTCACCGCACAAGGCACATTGTTGTTCACAATAGCCTAAGCGCGCAATTAATACCGGGGTCCACAGTCCTTCAATACCGGCTTGCTCAAATGCGGGCTGCAGTCCGCCGGTAGGGCAAACTTTCATGCAGGCGCCGCATTTAATGCATTTTTCTAAAAACTCTTCTTCGCTGCAAGCCCCCGGAGGGCGAATTCGTTTGGGATTAGCGCGAGGGTTAACCCCATCAGAAGCACGCAACAGCGGTACCGCGGTTACACCCAAGGCAAGCGCAGCAAGTGAACGGCGGCGACCTAAATTGATTACATCAGTAGTAGTGGTAGGAGATGACGATAGAAAACCGTATTTTATACCGCCGCGAGGGCAGGCTTCAATGCAGTTAAGACACAATAAACATTCATTTACACGCAACTTGTCTTGCGGTTGAGCGGCTCCGGCACAATCAGCACCACAAACATTACAGTTGTTGCATAAATCTAAATTGCGATGCAGGCGAAATAGTGAAAAGCGTGATAGCAAACCTAGCAAGGCCCCTAGTGGGCAAAGCAAACGACAGTATAAACGTGGAATAATGAAGTTAAGTGAAATAGCAACGACAAATAAAAAGGCAATAATGCTTGAAGCGTGAAAGTGGCGTTCGCCCTGATAAACACCCCAAGCAAGGTTATCAAGAGCGGGGATGAGGGCAGTACTCATAGCCCGCCAGGTAAAGGCAATAGGGTCAAGCCAGCCGATTTGATTGCTGCCCAATAACGCCATTGCCAGTAAGGCTAAGAGAATAAAATATTTTAATTTAAATATTTTGCGGGGATTATTAATTTTTATGCGGTCGCTAACACGGCGTTTTTTTGCCACAAAGCTACAAGCGTGGTGAATAGTGCCAAAGGGGCAAAGCCAACCGCAAAAGAAGCGACCGAAAATTAGAGTGATAATAATTATGGGTACTGACATCAGTAGAAGCGGATGAATTTCGCGGCTAGCCAAACCAGCGCTAAGCGCAACTAACGGGTCGATGGCTAAAAACCATTCTACCGGATAGCCACCGATCAGTGATGCGGTGGTGGCAAAAACCAAAAAGAGAAATAGAGCGAAAAATACTACCTGGTAAATACGGCGAACTTTTCGAAACATTTTTTTTTAGCCTGACGTCTCAACTAGTTTAAGGCTTTTATAGTCACTACGACCAAGACCAGCTTTTTCACCAACAGCGATAAAGCTTAATTCATCTGGCGAGCGTTCAAGTAAAGTGGCGCCAAAGGCATCAAGCGCAACTTCGTCAATGCCAGCGGCGATGGTATCGCAGCGTTTTACATCATCGAGACTACCGCCTGATGGTCCGTTATGCATCATCACGCGCGTGCCATCGAGCACAGTCAAAGTGGGTTTCATCATGATGGCCAGATCAGTTATGGCTTGATCAATACGTTGATGTAAACGAACGCGATGCCCACCTAAGACCCCGTACCAATTTTTCATCGCCATACTTGCGCCGGTAAGTCCATGATGCTTAACAATAGGAACATTGATAATGCGGTCAGCCTTAATAAAAGGCCAAAAAACTTCAGCTTCGCGCAAAAGTTGACCTTTTAAACCCACCAAGCGAAAACCACCGCTATCAGGTAAAATTAAACGCGCCCCATTATCTTGAGTAGCTTTTTGAAGGCCCGAACGTGCAAAGCAACGTTCGGGTTTATTAACCGATACGTCAGCAACCCATACTTCACTGGCACCAGCTTTAGTAACGAAGCGAATGATTTCAGCAATAACTTCGGGATTAGTATTTGCGGCTTGCTCTGGTAGGCGGTTCCAACCAGCATTTGGTTTTATTAAAACCCGTTCACCTTTATTAATGAAACGACCCATACCGCCTAATGCATTAATTACCGCGCGTACATTGGCGCCAGGATCGGGGCCGCGTGCAATTGCCATATCAATACTGCCAGGTGATGAGCTAGTGCGATGATCACGTATTTCTTCATACTTAGTACCAGCAGGAGAATGCCGTGAAGCTAAAAAAGCCCCAAGACCAGTAGTCGAAACCATCAAAGCAGAGGTAGTAACGACGCGGCTAATAACTTCACGTCGTGTATAAACACGTGGTGAGGTTTTTTGGTCGTGTTCGTTGTGCATGAAAAATCTCTTATAATCTTTGCGCGAGTATTTGCGCTAAAGCAGGTAGTTTACTTTCGGCTTGTGCATCAAAGGCAGTAAGTTTGAGGTAATAAACCTTATAGTAAAACACCAGCGACATTTTAGCAGAACGTCCAGCATCACCAACCTTTACCGGCGTAGTTTGCGCCGAACCTTCGGTGTCATAGATTGCTTTGGCACCATTATTGCTGCCCATATTATAAACATCACAGGTAAATTCGTGATCATCGCTGGTAGCCATTTCCGCAGCAGCTAATCGCACAAAACCATTTTTTATATAAACGGGGGCAGCGCCATCGATATAGTCAAATAATCCCTTATCATCATAAAAAACTAATTCTTCTTTAAGCTTAAAGCCTTCAAAGGGATTGGTAAATATTGCCTTAAACGCGATAATCGGATCGTTGGTGTTAGGCAATGCAGATTGTGGCTTAACCACCGGTGGTTGGTCTTGATTATCTGCAGTGCTGTTTTGCTCTAATGTTAATGTTGGTGTGCGGGGACAAGATGCACCGCGAGTTAAAATGAAGGTAATAAGAGCTGTTGGTAATGCTACTAAAATGGCCAATAGTAAATGGCGCACGTAAAGCCTCCTGTTGGGTAATAAGATCTCTCCTCGCCTTCGGCTCGTCGAGATGACATAATCTCACCATAAAGCTCGTCGAGATGACAATCTCGCCAGGACTTTTGAAGAGGTTACTGACAATCTTCAGTTTAATTTAAATATAGCGATTGTGCCGCTAATTTAAGTTTTTTTGCAAACACAATGTTAAAAAAAAGATATTAATGAAGGGTGGTTAAGATAAAAAGTACAATTATTCAACCGTGACACTTTTGGCGAGATTACGTGGTTGATCAATATCGGTACCAAGCAAATCAGCCACATGATAAGCCAAAAGCTGCAGTGGAATAGTTGCTAATAAAGGAGCTAAAAGCGGGTCATTTTTGGGTACATAAAGAACGCTGTCGGCAAAGTTTTTGATATTTGTATCACCGTCATTTGCTACCGCTACAATATAACCTTCGCGGGCTCGTGCTTCTTGAATGTTGCTGAGAACTTTTTCGTATAAGGGGCCGGTGTTGGCGACCACAATTATCGGCATTCCCGGTTCTATTAGCGCAATCGGGCCATGTTTCATTTCACCAGCGGCATAACCCTCAGCATGGATATAAGAAATTTCTTTTAGTTTGAGTGCACCTTCAAGAGCAACAGGATATCCATAGCCTCTCCCTAAAAATAGCACCGAACGTGCGGTAGTCATGCTACGGGCAGCAGCAATAACATCGTTTTCTTTTTGCAGAGCTTTTTCGATTTGTAATGGAATTTCGCGCAAACCTTCTAATAACTCACTAGCTCGTTTTGAAGATAAACCTCTTTGACGGCCCATACCAATTGCTAAAATTAGCAGCGCTGCTACTTGAGTTAAAAAGGCCTTGGTTGAAGCCACACCGATCTCAGGACCAGCATTAGTATAAAAGACATAATCAGATTCGCGGGCAATAGAGCTATCAATAACATTTACAACAGATAATACTTTTGAGCCGTGGGCGCGGGCTGCTTTAATGGCAGCTAGCGTATCCGCTGTTTCACCTGATTGCGAAACTGCAAGTAAAAGAGTTTTTGGACCCCATAAAGGAGTGCGATAGCGTAACTCACTAGCAAGTTCAACTTCACAACCAAGACGAGCTAAATCTTCAAATGCCAAGCGACCCACCAGACAAGCATGCCAGCTAGTGCCGCAAGCAGTTAGAGTAATGCGCTCAGTGTTGATAAAAATATCTATCAATTCTTGATCAAGTACGACATCGCTGGAGCTGGCACTTAATCTACCGCGCAAGGTGTTGATGATAGCGCGCGGTTGTTCATGAATTTCTTTATGCATAAAATGCTTATGGCCACCACGCTCGGCCATTACCGGTGACCAATCGATTATACGTGGTTGGCGTTCAATAGTACGACCGTCAATAATTGATAAACGCACACTACCTGGACGTACGACCGCTAATTCATCTTCGCCTAACACTATAACTTCACGGGTGTGCGCTAACAATGCCGGAATATCAGAAGCAATCATGCCAGCATCGGGGATGACTCCGATCACTAATGGTGAAGCATTTTTTGCTACAACTATAGTATCAGGTTCATTAGCAGCAATTACTGCAATCGCATAAGCACCTTTTACTTGCGCTAAAGCGCAGCGAACTCGCGCTTCAAGATCACCTTTAGCTAAATGAATTAAATGCGCCATAATCTCAGTGTCAGTTTCACTAGTAAAGGTGCGACCAAGGCGCGTTAATTCTTCACGAAGCTCATGAAAATTTTCAATGATGCCATTATGTACGACTAAAATATCATCAACACGATGGGGATGGGCATTTTCATCTGAAGGTTTACCATGGGTTGCCCAACGCGTATGTCCGATAGCTATATTACCGGCTAATGGTTCACGGGCCAGCTTTTGTGTAAGTTCAGCTAATTTCCCTTTTTTGCGCTGCAATAAAATATTGCCTTGGTGTACGGTAGCAATACCAGCAGAATCATAACCACGATATTCAAGCCGACGTAGACCCTCAAGTACATATTCAGCCGCATTAGGTGAACCAACGTAACCAACAATGCCACACATTTATTTTTTTCCTTTTTGGTTAGCAATACGTTTGCGTAAGGTATTAGCATAACCCTCGCGGTTTTGTTGCCGCGCGCGTCCAAAAGCCAAAGTATCAGCAGGAACTTTTTGGGTTATGGTAGAACCCGCTGCAATGTAAGCGCCATCGCCAATTTCTAAAGGTGCTACTAAAGTAGAATTTGAACCGATAAACGCCCCTTTGCCAATAGAGGTAGGATGTTTATTTTTGCCATCGTAATTGCAGGTTATGGTGCCAGCACCGATATTCACTTTTGGTCCTACAGTCGTATCACCAAGATAAGTAAAATGGTTGGCTTTAGCACCTTTACCAAGTGAGGCTTTTTTAATTTCGACAAAGTTACCAACATGGGCATCAGCACCAACATCAGCCCCAGGACGTAAACGTGCAAATGGACCAATACGTGCGCCCGCAGCTATGTGAGCATTTTCGATATGACAAAAGCTTTCGATTTGGACATTTTCGGCGATAAACGTATCACGTATGATAGTTGGACCATTGATGCGACTACCGCGACCAATTTTTATTTTGCCATATAATTGAACCCCAACTCCAATTTCGACATCAGCAGCAAGCGTAACATCAAAACCGATAACTGTGTTTTGGGGGTTGCGAAAAGTAACTCCGTTTTTTTGATGCAATGCGATAAGACGTTGTTGCAATACCGCTTCGGCACTAGCCAACTCAGCGCGATTATTTACCCCGCATGCTTCAGCAAAGTCCGCGATTTTTACGGGCACCGCCCCACCTGCGGCAGCGGCTATTGGAATGATATCAGTTAAATATAATTCGCCTTGGGCATTACTAGGCGATAAGCCTTTAAGTGCTTTGCGTAGTAAAGCTGCATTTACAACATAAGCGCCAGCATTAATTTCACAAATAGCTTGTTCGCTAACATTAGCGTCTTTGTCTTCAACGATACGTTGCGCTAAAGTTCCTGAGCGTACTACACGCCCATAACCTTTAGGATCAGCCAATTCAGCAGTTAACAAAGCCAATGATGCTTTTTTAACAGCACGCTCAAGGCGTGCCACAGTGGCGCTGGTTAATAAAGGAACATCACCATAGGTAATAAAAATATTACCAGTATAATTTTTTAATGCTTCAAGACCTACTGCCGTTGCATCACCAGTACCGTATGGCTTGCTTTGCACGGCAAATTTTAAATTGGTTTGCGGAAATAGCTTGATCAACGTTTCTTTAACTTTTTCGCCTTGCGGGCTGATGACTACTACAATTGGGTTACATTTGCGAGCTAAGGCAAGGCGTACCGCATGGCTTATGAGAGGTAAGCCACAGCAAGAATGTAGTACTTTTGGTAAACGTGAGCGCATTCGTTTGCCGACGCCCGCAGCTAAAATAATTGCGGCTAATTTGTTTTGCATAACTCTGTGGCGTAGCTTTAGTGGTTCGGCAGTGTCAAGACGCGCTACTAATTTGCGTTTTGTTATTGGCATCTTGATCCCATTTACCTTGTTTGCGCAAACGTTTAATTTCAGCTTCAGCACGGTGTTTAAGCTCAAGCACATCAATTTTAGTTACACGATTGTACGGCATTTCTCCTGTTTTTAAAAATACAACATGGCTAGGTCGTTTATAAGCGGCAATATCAAGCATGCGAGATGATAGCTCAGCATTATTAATTTCTTGCTCACTAGCCAATTCAATAAAGGCAACTATAGCTTCGCCATAAATTTCATGAGGTACACCAACGCATCCAACGGCACTAATAAGGCTGGGAAAACAACCAGCAATAAAACTTTCAATTTCAGCAGGAAATACTTGATAACCTTTAGTTTTTATAACAAATCTTACCCGGCTCGCATAATGTAAGCCACGCTCATCATAGCGGCCTAAGTCACCGGTATAACAAACTCCGTCAGTCGAGATGGTTGCCCGTGTTGCTTCTTCATTATTCATATAACCTAAAAATATTTGTGGACCGTTAAAACAAATTTCACCTATTTCTCCAGCAGGTAATTTTTCTCCGGCACTACCATCTTTTTGCATGGGCTTACGAATTGAAATCGGACAAAGCGGGGTGTCAAAGCCAATGCTTGCTGCTATATCTTGGGGTTTCCATGATATCGGTGTATAGGTGCAAAAACCCGCGGTTTCC
The DNA here is from genome assembly GCA_016931625.1 of Deltaproteobacteria bacterium. NCBI lineage: Bacteria > Pseudomonadati > Myxococcota > Myxococcia > Deltaproteobacteria bacterium. The sequence goes on from JAFGEK010000026.1 coordinate 12,185, forward strand.
GTCAGCCCTAAACCAGTAGCGATTTTACTAGTCATAGCATTAAGGCGTTCAAGAAAAGATAGCGATACCGTCTCACCACCATAAAGGGCAGCGCGCAGCGATGACAAATCAAATTGCTCATAATTGGGTAGTCGCCACTGCATATTAAAAAGTGTGGGTATTTGACCGCATAAAGTAATACGGTGTTCAGCTATCGCCTTAAGAGATTTTTCAGCGTCAAAGACATGTAATAATACTGCAGTGGCTCCAGTATAAAGAGTTGTCATTAGCTGTTCAGTTTGGCCACCCACATGGCTAGGCGGCAGATTTATTAGCATGCGATCGCTAGGTTTCATTTTTACAGTTTCAGCTAAGCCAATATTTTGTATGAGAATATTTTCATGCGCCAAAAGTGCTGCCTTGGGGAAACCTGTTGAGCCGGTGGTAAAAATTATTAAAGCCGGGTCACGTTTAGTGACGTTGCGCTTAGCTTTACGCAAACGCCCAGTAAAGAGCGCCATAAGATAGCGGCGTTTAATATCGCGTGCAAAATCAAGTACATGTACAGCACCTGGGAGAGTGCCACCAGCGGTTTTTTGAAATTGAATAAAGTGTTTAACCGTCGTGGCTTTTTGCATAACCACTTGCACTATGGGTCTAAAATCTATCTTTGGGGTTTCACCAAGAAAGAAATATGCACACGGTTTAATAATCTCAAAGGCATCAATAATTTCTTGAGCTTTAAGTCGTAAATCTAAAGGTGCGACAATAATACCTAGTTTAAAACAGGCGTATTCCAGAAAAATGTGTTCTTTAGTGAAAGGTAAGCTAGTGGCGATAACATCACCGCGTTTTAATCCCAAAGCTAACAATTTAGCGGCAAAGGCATCGGTGATACGGGCTAAACGACGATAGGTAATTTTTGCGCCGGTATCATACTCAATAAGGGCTATTTGTTTTGGTGACTTAACTGCATATAAATCAATGTAATCACTTACTAAATGCAAAAGGCTTTTATAGTGGATTTCGCATTCAATGCGTTTTGGTTGAGTATTCATGAAAAACCGTCACTTGGTGTTAGTTAAAAGTCAACCACCAAACTTGCACGTACTTGCGCAAATTAGCAACCGGTATTTTATTGTTGAATTCTTTGCTTTGTTAACCACGTGTGGTTTAAGACTAGGTTGTATGATCATGGTAGCTGGGTTTGCAAAAATTCTAATAGCATCACTTTTTGTGACCACTACCGGTGATGTGTCACGTCTGCGTCCACCTCCCGCACCAATCGAGCTAATTGGCATGCAGATAGCTGCACCATTGCTACCATCGCAATATGCTGCTGGTATTACCTTCTCCTATGTACGCAACCCTGTAGTTTGGCACTATCCTGACGGATCATACGATCCAGTAGTTTCAGCGCAATTAATGACTGATATTGGTATGGCTGTTGGTTTGGTACCACGTTTTGACATTGGCGCAGTGGTACCAGTAGCATTGGTTCAACAAGGCACCTCAACTAGTTTATCAGGTTTACCCAGCGAGCGTTTATCTAGAGCTGGCGCTGGATTAGGTGATATACGAGTGGTGCCACGCTTAGCTGTTATTGATATAGACGACGTGGGTGTGGGTTTATCCTTGGCTGCAGAAGTAACTTTGCCAACCGGTGATAGCCAGCGTTTTCGTGGTGAGGGCACCTTAACGGCCACCCCACGATTGATTTTATCTGTACCAGTTGCCTCAATAGGTGAGCAAGAAATTCTGCTTAGTGCTAGTACTGGTATGCATTTTCGCAAAGCTACTGAAAATGGCAAAGTTGAGTTAGGTAATGAAATCGAGCTGCATTCTGGTTTAAGTGTGCCACTGCCAAGTGAAATACCATTAACCGCACTAGCTGAAATAAGTGCGCTTGCTGCGGCGAAAAAGCCATTATCGAGTCAAGGTCTTTTTGGTGCTGAAGTTATAGGCGGCATCAGAGCGTATTTAGAGCCCATTTTGGTGACTGTTGGTGCTGCGGCAGGATTATCAGACGGTGTTGGTACTCCTGATTATCGCATTATTGCAACCTTGAGTTATTGCTCACCCGCTGAACCAGAACCAATAGGGCCGACTGAAGGCGGTGGTGATGAATATATTGAACGGTGCCCCGAAATTGAGCCTGGAGTTGAAACATTTATTGGCCTAAATGGCTGTCCTGAGCCAGTTAAGCCAATCAAAGCGCCTGAAGCTAAAGATTTGTGTGCCGAAGAAAATTGCCCCAATGAAGATGAGGCGCTAACTAAATATATTCCTAAAGTTAAAATTGACATTAAATCTACCATTCTTTTTGAGACGGCTCGTTCAACAATTAAGGATAAATCTAAGCCAATACTCGATGAAGTGGCGATGCAAATGCTGGCGCATCCCGAGGTTAAGAAAATGCGTATAGAGGGGCACACTGACAGTGTCGGCCCAGCAGAAGATAACCTATATTTAAGCCAAGATCGTGCAGATAGTGTACGACGATATCTAATTGCTCGTGGGATCGAAAAAGAGCGTCTATTTGCAATAGGTTTTGGTGAAACCCGCCCAATAGCTTCAAATTCTACCGCCCGAGGGCGAGCGAAAAACCGTCGTGTTGAGTTTGTTATTGTCGAATAAAGGGGCTAAATGTCTGGTAGTTGCCGTTACCGGTTATGGTTAGATGACATTAAACCGGGCATTGTCGAAGTTAGTGGCGAGCAGGCTCATTATTTGCGTAATGTGCTACGTTTATCTTGCAGCGATAAAATTCGCCTGCTTAGCGGAAAAGGCTATGAGGCCATAGCCACAATTTTAAAAATTACCAATGATTGTGTAGAACTTGAAGTAGGCGATGTTAATCAAGCTATGCAATCATCTTTAGAGTTGACGGTAGCTTTGCCTACCCCTAAAGGCGAAAGAGCTGATTGGCTTATTGAAAAACTAACAGAGTTAGATGTTGCGCGTATCATTTGGATGCGTACGAGTAGGTCGGTTGTTTTAACTAAACCGGGTGGGCAACGCGAGCAACGTTGGCAGCGGCTGGCTCAGGCTGCAGCTAAGCAATGTGGCAGAGCGCAAGTGCCAGAGATCATAGGCACGATGACGCAGGAAGAAATTTTGCAAATTCCGGTCGCACAGCGTTACATCGCAATTAAAGGAGGCCAATCGTTAATAAGGCAGCTTAAAAGTGCAATCCCAGTTGCTACAGCTACTTTATTGATTGGGCCTGAAGGTGGATTTACCGATACAGAAATGGCATTTGCCTATAAGTGTGGATGTTTAGGTGTAAGCTTAGGTTTGCATACCTTGCGTATGGAAACAGCAGCAATTGTTGGTGCAGCCATGATTTTATGCGAGCAAAGTGCTACCATAAACACATGCGAGCAAGGCGGAGAGTAGAATAATGGAGCGGGTAGCTTGCCCATATTGTAAGTTTATGAATTTTTCTATTTCAGCTTATTGTGGCCGCTGTGAAAGACCGCTGCCTCGTTCTAATAATTTAGTTAATAAAAATCAAAATACAGCTACGCATGGCAAAGCAACTATTACATCACCTAATCTAGGGGCACTACCACCTGTACATAAAATTGTGGGTTTGCCACCTTCGCCAGTAAAAGAAGCAACGCCACCACCAACTTCATCAGTAGCAGCACCAATACCCGTATTAACACCAGCACTAGTAATTAACTCACCGAGTAAAGAAAATATTGCAGCCCCTGAAAAAATCGCTGCCATACCAGCAGCAGTGAAGCTCACACCGTCACCAGCGGTGAAAGTTACAATGCCAGCTAAACCACATGCATCACCAGTTGTAGAAATCCCAGCGCCATTGCCGCCTTTATCACTTGAAGCATCACCACCTACAGTGCAGCCTATTGCTCTTGATAGCAAAGCAGTTAAAAAGCCAAAGTTGCAACCAAACTTTAGCGATGTTTGGCCCGAGCAAGATCAAACGATTGCCCTAAAAATACCCTCTTTTTTAAGAGCAGGTTTAGCAAAAGCAATTGATTTAAGTTTAGTTGTTGCGGTTGCAGTAATCACCCTTATCATTCAAGTTTTGTTATGGGACGTTAGTTTTGTTTCAACTGGTAATACTTGGCTTGATCGTATAGCCGAGTGGCTAAATTTTAATGATGAAATTTTAATCAACGCCATTATTACCGCAGCTTTATTTGCCGCAATTTATAGTGCGATTAATGCGCTTGGTAGCGGTCAAACGCTTGGCCGTAGAGTTACCGATACTGTTTTGGTACGCCAAAATGGCAAACCCTTTTCTATTTGGCTGGCTATTATTCGCTCGTTGATTGGTTTTATCAGTGTCGTTCTTGGTGGCATCGGTTGGTTTTGGTCGATTGTTGATCCCTGGCATCGCAGTTGGCCTGATAAATTTATGGGTAGCGTTGTAGTGTGTCGCCATCATAGTAAAACTCGGTAAAAAATAATTTTTCATCTACCAAATAATATTAATGTTAAAACAGTGAATATCATTATCGCAGCTAATAAGTGAAATATTTTCTATATAACACTGAGCAGCAAGCATGCGGTCAAAGGGGTCACGATGTTTTTGAGGCCATAAACCAGCACGCTGTGCATGGGTAAGTGTTACCGGCAACTCAGTAAATCCAGCACGTTGCACCCAACCAGGAATATCCTGAACTAAAGTAGAGGCCGAAGGTAATTTGCCTAAACGATATTTGGTTGCGATTTCCCAACCACTGGCACTTGATATCAGAATTTTATTAGCGCGATCAGCTATTAGTGCTCTTGCAGCGATAGATAATTTGTCATCATTAAAAAGCCACCATAACAAAACATGAGTATCAAGTAATAATTTCAATTTTTATTTGCCCTCCCAGGCTTGTAGTTCATCTGCCGGTAATTCATCAAAAAATGAGTCATCTAATTTGCCGTGTAGTAGCCCAGGAACACGAGGCTCTAGGGTGTTAAGCGGGCATAATCGAGCATAAGGCTTACCGTTTTTAGCAATAATGATTTCTTCACCTGCATGAGCATGCTCAAGCAATTTTGAAAGCTGAGTTTTGGCTTCGTGAACGTTGACAACCATATAATTGATTATGACCATATATTTAGACTAAGTCAACCATAATAAGATATACGCCACTCACGTTATCCAATTGCTTCTTGTTTTAAGATGCGCCACAACCAGATAACTAATGAGCCCTAAGAGCATAGAAGCATTGGCGATGTTGCCGAACGAAGTACAAATGCAGCTTACTGATATTGCTGAAGTCTTTGCTGCCGTACCTGCCGTCGAGTTGTTTTTATTATTTGGCAGCTATGCCCGTGGCGATTATGTGATTGATCACAATACCGGTTATCGCTCAGACTTTGATTTATTGGCAGTTACTAAAACCGCCAAAGATGCAGCAGATTATAACATTTTTATGGGTCTTGAAGAGCGCACTCGACAAATTGCCGGCAAAACCCCAGTTTCACTTATTCGCCACGATATTGCCGAGCTCAATCGCGAAATTCGTATGGGGCAATTTTTCTTTGCCGACATAATCCGCGAAGGCATCGTGCTTTATGATTCACATCATGTGCAATTAGCTAAGCCTAAGGCAGTTACTCTGCAAGAGCGTTTTGAATTAACGCGGGGGTATTTCAACACTTGGTTTGCCAGCGCCAGTTCATTGTGGACCGTGGCGCATCATATTCCATTTATTGAGCGACGTATGGCGGCTTTTTTGCTGCACCAAGCCGCCGAGCGTTTTTATCATGCGGTAACTTTAGTTTATGATGGCTATAAACATCGCACGCATAATCTTGAGTTGTTAGCCTCATACGCCGAGCCTCATCATCAACTGTTGCAACCCTCATTAGCGCGCACTAGTGCTGACGACGAACATTATTTTTCACTACTCAAACGTGCTTATATTGAAGCGAGATACTCATTAAAATATGATGTCACTAAACCTGAGCTTACCGAGATGTATTTGCGCGTATTTGATTTTGCCAAGCGCGTGCGCAGTGTCTGTCTTGAAAAATTAGCATCATATTTTGGCGCTGAAGCATTAGGTGAGCTGCCTGATATTGAAGAGAATGTTGATCTTAACGAACTACCCCCACCACCTGATAATTTAAATGATCAAGAAGCATTAGATTTGTGGCAAATGGTAGTCAAACGCTTTGTACAAAAGCGTGGTGATGAAAGGTATGAAGAGGGGCATGAAGCTGGGAAGCAAGAAGGTGAATTTATTGGCGAACTGCGCGGCAAAGTACAAGAACGCGCCCAAGCAATTATCGATGTATTAGCGCAACGTAACATTGCTATTAGTGACACTGAGCGTGAGCAAATATTAAATACCCGCGATGAAGAAATGTTAAAGCTCTATTGGCAGCGGGTGTTTGAGGTGCAGAGTGTGACACAAATGTTTGTAATCAATGGTAAAATATAAACAATTTTATATAGTATTATAAATATTGACATATGTGTAAAGTAATGTGTAAAGTTATATTGTGAACCGAACTTTACCGCCACTAAAGCTTGAAAAATCGCCTCTTGTTTTAGCATTAGCGCAAATTCGTTTTTCTGCTGTGCTAAAAATGGAAAAATTTATTCCAGATTTACAGGAAATATTACGTCATAAAGGATTTCCAAAGTTTTTTGAAACGCAGTCGCAAGAATTTCAGCAAGGCCCACAAAAAATAGAGTTGATACCAACTCCTCGATGGGGGTTTGCAGATAAAACATTACAGCATGTAGTATTAATCGCACCAAATTTTATCACACTACAAACAAATAATTACGATGTATTTGAAAAATTTGTCGATACGTTACAAATCATTTTTCGTGCGGTTAATGAGGTAGTTGCTCCTGCTTTAGTTGAAAGAATTGGATTACGCTATATTGACTTAATTCGTCCTCAAGCAGAAGAACCATTAACAAAATATTTATCTGAAGGATTGCATGGATTGCATGGATTGAATGCGGCTAAATTAGAAGTTCAATCGCTCCAGCATCGTTTTGAGACAATTGGGAAAACAGATAACGGTATACTCGTTATACGTTTATCACAAAATAAAGAAGCAAAATTTCTTCCACCTGAACTTGATCCGGTTGGATTAAAATTTGATTTAGATATAAGTCGTAATGAACTAGTTACATTGCTTGATATAGATCATTTCTCAATAACTCAGCTTGATATGGATGAACAAGTTGTTGTTGATACAATGTGGAATTTACATGACCATTGTGACCGTGTTTTTCGTGAGGCTGTGACTCCTTATGCATTGCAAAAATGGGGAAGCAAAGATATACCTATGAGCTAAACAGAGGGGGCATTATGAATTCTTTATTACAATACGAACCTACAGGGATGAGTAAAACAACTTCTGAAGGTGTTGTACAAACTGCCGCAACAAACGATGAAGTATATGAATGTACACAAGCATTCAGAAAATTAATGCCTTATGTATTTGCAGTTGCGTCTGTAGGCAGCCTCAACTCAAATTGTATAAACAATAGCACTTTTTACCCAACAGGTAGCAATAATTTAGCAGCGTTAATACAGAATGAAACATTTCAACCTGAGCGTTTAGTATTTAATCAAGAGCCAGTAAATGAAATGCTTGCTAATTTTAGGGCGGCATTTTTACTAACAATTAAAGAGGCCGCTGCAATTTTGCGTGTAGAACGTCCAACAATTTATGCTTGGCTTAGTGAGAACGTTAGACCACACGCAGATAATCTACGTCGACTTCATGAACTTTCTAATTTAGCAAAAGAATATGCTTCACGAGCACAAGGTGCAATTACACCAATTCGTAAATATGCAGCCCCTCAAGGTGAGTCTGTTTTTGAGCTTATGTGCCAAGAGCCACTAGATATTTTAAAAATACGTGAAGCATTGCATCAGATTACCCATGTTTCTAAAGATGTTGAGAAACCAAAAAGACACCGCAGCGCCAGAGAAGCAGCTCGCGCTTTAGGGCTAGATCCCACAGCTCTTGCTTCACAAGAACGCTTAGATTTTGAAACTGGAAAAAGAATTGCAGATGATAACGAGGTTTAATCAAATACGATAGGATTGTGAGTTTTACAAATGGAAGATGAGCAATCCGTAAAATTCGCAAATCAAATTAGCGAAAATGGATGGCAACAAGGCTCTATCTTACCATTATCTTTAACATCGCAAATTGATTTATCAAAAGACATCATCGCAATAGTTATATCTCATGACTGTGATTTACTGACTGCAAATTTTATTGACGAACCTTTTGTTGAAATTGCACTAGCGAGAGTTTCAAAAAAAAATGGTTCATTATTGTGGGGAAAGAATCCTAGAAAATTGCAGTTAAAAATCTGTGGTAGTCAGCAAGAATATTATGAGATTAAAGCTTGGGAGAAGAGACAAGTAAAACGAGAGTTATTGGCGACAAATAAACCAGATCAGCAAATTAATATAGATGATCAAAATTTAAAAGTTCTTCAGCGTTGGCTTGGAAAAAGGTATTTCAGAGCAGCATTTCCAGATGAATTTAATAACAGATGGAAAAATGGTAAAAATAAAATCTCAAAAATTTTAAGAAATGATGCAGAAAATATATCAGCGATTTATCTACTTGGTTCTAATGCAGAATTACCAAAGGATAAAAATTATATTATCGAACTTCGTGCAACTATGGCAGTCGATGATTTCGACGACTTTAAGAAACGAAACCAAGCTCAAAATGTAGTTCAACAAATTGAAACAGAACTTAACTCATGTGACGGTATTGAAATAGCAGAAACCATACTATTATCAGAAGCTGATATATCCCTGGATGACTTGAAAATATTGAAACGTTGGGATTTTGATTCTATGAGTATTCGTGATTCAGAAAGCGCAATAGCTGAAGAACCAATATAACAATTTAAAATAATAAAAGGGTGGTACTGGGAGTCATATAAATTTTTTGAAAAAGGTTTCCACATAACCACCAAATTCATTAACTAACCAGTTTCAGCAATCACCACTTTTTCATTTTTTTTAACATCTGCATAAAAACATCAGGTAGCTGCTCGCGAATAAAGGTTGACCCGGCTTCACTCGACCCCCCGGGATGTGCCACGCGCTCGATTAAGGCTTTGGCGGATAGATTATCATTAGCTAATAATGCTAGGCCTACAGCCATATTTACGTTGGGTAAGGTTTCGGCAAAACGTGAACAATATTTAGCTAAGTCAGTATTAGTAACGCATGAAACTATTAGGGGATTATGTTTTTGTATCAATACTAATGAGTATTATATTGTTTACTAAAACTAGAGTCTTTGCGCCTGGTCGTGTAAGCTTTCTATTATTGATGGAGGTATTTACCCATGCCGCTTAGTCGTCGTCATTTTCTTGCTGGAACCGCTGCGGTAGCTGGTCTGTCATTATGGCCAATTCGTCGTTTATTAGCAGCCCAACTACCTGATATTATAGATGTTTCAGGTAGTGACCCAGAAAAAATGGTAAATGCCGCGCTAGAAGCTATAGGTGGTATTAAGCGTATTGTTAAACGCGGTGACTTTGTTGTGCTTAAACCTAATGCTGGTTTTGCTAATCCGCCGGATTGGGGCACCACCACTCATCCGCAAACCGTGGTGGCAGTTGCAAAAGCTTGCCTTAATGCTGGTGCCAAACGAGTTACCATCGTTGAATATCCACAGGGTAATGTAAGTAAGTGCCTAAAACGCTGTGGCTTACAAGCGGCGCTGACGGCAGTGCCAGAGGTGCAAGTAAAACTGCTTGGTGCTGCTGAAGATTTTAAATCGGTAAATATTGCCAAAGGCAAAGCGTGCAAAAAAGTTGAAGTTGCTAAGTTGGTATTGTCAGCAGATGTTTTAATTAACATACCAGCCGCAAAAGCCCACACTGAAACTACCGTTTCGCTAGGGTTAAAAAATGCTATGGGGTTAATTAAAGACCGTGCGGCTTTTCATACGCAATTTGATTTGCATCAAGCTATTGCTGATTTAGGTCATGTTATTAAGCCGCAATTAACTATTGTTGATGCGACTCGTGCTTTGCTTACTAATGGTCCGGCAGGCCCTGGCGAGACCGTTACTCCAGGACGTTTGGCTGTTGGGCGCAATGTCACTTCAGTTGATGCCTATGCATTATCGTTGGCGCGTTTTGCACAACGACAGTTGTCGGCAAATGACGTAAAGCATATCGCATTTGCTGGTGCCGCAGGTTTGGGTGAAGTTAATATTGCTAAGCTTAAAGTTAAAAAGGTGCAGGCCTAAAAAAGAATAAAATCGGTTGGTATTTGCGAAATACCTGTGAAAGTCTCATGATCGATCACATCTTTTTTTTAATTTTCATAACCGTATTAATAAATTACATTTTTCATCAATGTCATTCCCACGAAAGTGGGAATCTAGAGTATCTTTATTATAATTTAATTTGCTCCTGGATGCCCGCTGTTGCGAGCATGACGAGGAGGCTTTGGTGTCAACTAAAAGACACCATCGTCAGGCAGTGGTTGGATTATAAACGCTACGATCATTATACCTGCATTTTTACATTCGCGATAATGACCTTATTATTAAGCATTTTTATAAATACTAATGCCTTTGCCCGTGTTCCTTCGTTAGCCATTGACTCCCGTGAAGGCGTCTGGATGGGCGTAGGCCATACTTTTATTCAGCAATCTCGTGATCGTTGGAATGTTTATGCTGCGTCGGCCCCGGTGAATGCACTTACCGTTGATGATTTGACTTTATGGGTTGCCACCGACGATGGTGTGGTACGATTTGAAACCGCCAGTCGTCGACAAACTATGCTAACTATGGATGATGGTCTGCCAAGCCAAGCAATCACTAGCGTGGCAGTTGACCGTAATTTCGTATGGTTTGCAACTAACCGAGGTCTAGTACGCTACCGCAAACTTGATCGTACGATTAGAGTTTTTGATGACGAAAATGGCCTGCCACATCGAGCAGTTAATGCAATTTTAGAAGTAGGCAATGTGGTTTGGATTGCTACGCGTGCAGGTCTAGCGGCATATGATGCGGCCACTGAAAGTATCCGTTCTTATACCGCAAACGATGGTTTAGCTTCTGACTATATTGAAGAATTATATGCGTTTCGTGATGAAATTTGGTGCCGTACTGACGTAGGTTTAAGTCGCTTTCGCCCAGATACCAAGCGTTTTACTAATTTTAGTTTCGCTGACCTTGGTGGTGAACAAATACGTGCGGTTGTTGCAGACGGTGACAAACTTTGGATTGGTACTGAAAAAGGGTTAACTAGTTACGACTCAGCCAGTGAAGCATTGGTGGCTTTTACGCAACAAAGTTCGCTTGAAAATAATTCGATTATCGGGCTTGAGCCTTTTACTGATTATTTGTTTATTATCACTGAAGCTGAAGTAGTTCAGTATCACAAAAACAATCGCAGCTTTAGGCGATTTACGGACACCGATGGTTTAAAAAGACGCACCGGCGCGATTGGTACTGTATTGGCAAGTGGTCAGCTTATTGTAATGTTTCAAGATGGTGCTGAGGTTTTAGATATTCAGCGTGATCTGTGGATGCATCGTACTCTTGAAGTCACTAAAACCGCAGGTGAAACAAGTGCGATTAGTTGGCAAATTTGGAGCACCCTCGATGCTCAACAACCACGCGATTTAGATACTGGTAAGAAAGGCACTGGTGGTTATGCCAACTTAAGTGGTGGTGCGGGCCTTGGTGTTGACGTTGGTGAAGGGCGTTCTTTTGACGCTTCGGCAATTCTTGATTATGGCGAGCTTGAACTTAAAGGCATTCGCGATGTCGAAGGCAAAGTCGAATATCGCGGCCGCGATAGTGATGTCGTACGTGAAGTTGAATTAAATGACAAATATAACTATCGCTCACTTGAAGAAGGTATTGTTGGGCCGTTGCTAGTATCAGGGGCGCATACGCGGGTAGCAACACCGGGCAGCGATCCAACATTTAGTTTTGCAGTTGATGGCGGTGTTCGCCGTGGTGTTAGTGCGCGTGATTTTATTATTAATCAACCTCGCCAAGAGATTTATGCATTGAAACATCAATATATCTTGCCAAACTCTGAAAAGGTTTATCTTGATGGTGAGTTATTAACCTCTGGTACTGATTATACGGTGTTATATACTGCTGGTAAAATTGCTTTTTTAGATCCCGAGCGTGTTGATGATTTAAGCGTTATCGAAATTGCTTATGAATACGATGTCATACCTAAAAAGGGCTTAGGTGTTATTTCATTGTTAGATATGCTGCCCGACAACAATGAAATAGGTTCGTGGGCGCAAGCAGCACAACCAACTGTAGTCAGCCAAGAATCTGGCCTATATCTACAAATCGATGGTGCTGCCCCAAAATATATTGATCGTGGGTGGGTGCGTAGTGTCTTTGCCGAGTATCAACAAGGCAGCTTAACTATGCGGGTGTGGGTACATGATATGGGGTCTAAAGAAAACGCCCAAAAAATCTATGATGATGATCGCCCCGCTTCGCTTGAAACGTTTGCCGGTAAAAATAACATTGTTTTAGATATTGGTTTAGCTACGTCCTATGCCATTAAAGCTTACGTAGATTCATTTTATATTGAATTATCAATTGATGATAAAAGTGAAACAGGTAAGAGTTCAATTAATATATTTGGTTTAGAGTTACTTGAACGTGGTGAAAATGCTGGTGAGTATCAATTTGAAGCTCGCCGTGAATCAATTGTTGCAGCACGGGCGGCATTCTCACCTTTATCGGGTTTAGAATTTGGTGGTCGGGCTATTCAAGTAGAAAGCTTGCCTAAAGAAACCTCAGAAATACCCAAACGACGTTTAATAACTGGGATTGTAGACACGCGTTTTGAACGAGCCTCGGAGCAAGGAGCTCGATTTACTGCGTATGCAGAAGGCGCCGCCAGTCATGACATGCGCCACAATAAAAAAGACGGTTTTACAGGTTTGGGGCAATTGCGTATCGCTCATCCATTTATTGAAGGATCAGTATCAGGTCAGCATACGGATAATTATTATATACCAATTGGTAGTATGCAATCAGCATATGGTTTGCTGCGTGATGAAGTACGCGCTGATACAACGTTATATCCTACGCGTTGGTTGCCAACCTCGCTTTTCTTTGTGCGCCAAACATCACGTAACGATGAGGAAGATGCAACCCGTAATGGCGGTCTAAGCCAACATACAATTATGCGTATGCAACTCACTCATCCCAGTGTACCGGCTTTAGATATGCAAGTCGGGCATAGCTTGCTTGATGCTAAAAATGGTGCTGAAACTAATCGGCTTAAAGCCATCGGCCAAGGTGAGTATGATTTAGCTGAGGGTATTTTAAAACCCTTAGGTTTTAAAAAATTATATATTAAAGGGTTGTATAGTATTTCAGAAGCCGAAACTGAAAACGCTCCCACTATCAATGATAATGGCAATGACCGAGTAGTTATTGGTCGTATTGAAACCAAGTTTTCACCGACAGCAACAGAAAGTGCTTATGCGATTTGGCGTAGTCGTAACGTAGGTGCTAGTAGTCCAGAAAATTCAAAGTTAGCTACGACTAATCATCATTGGGAGCTTAATGCTGGGGCACGCAGTGCGATTATTCCAGGCCTAGTGCCGCAAGTTAATGAGTCAGTAATTTATGATGATGACCGTTTAGCTGACGAGGGACCAACAAGACGAGCTAACTCATCACTTTCAGGGCAGCTGGGTATTTATCCGGGGGAGTGGATTGCAGCATTAACCCCAGTAGTTATGGATGCGAAATATTCATATAACACTGAGAATGTTGTAGTGTCAGGTTTACGTGAAACCGACACCCGTGCGCATCGCGCTGATAATCGTATTAGTTACAACGGCATGGGCATGTGGGAAATGTTGTTGCAGCAAGTATATGAGACTAGCTTTTTAGGGCAAACGCAAAAACGCCAAGATGAAACTTTAGAGATTAGAAATCGTTTTGTTTTTAAGCCCGTGCATACCTCACCAATTACGGTTCGTTTTGATTATGTGCGTGAGCGTACTCGCAATGATTTAACAGTACTTGCAAGTGCGCCACTTTGGGGGGTGCGCGATTTATATGATTCGCTTTTAAGTTGGCAAATGCGTTGGACCGATAGTTTTACGACTAAACTTGAAACGGCCTATACGTTGGATCATACTCGCAGAAAACTACAAGAAGCCAGTACCGGTACGCCTGCAGTATTGCAAAATTTTCGTCAACACCAAGTTACACCCGGTATTGAGTTACGCTATCAATTACAAACAGATGAAAACTCATTGTTTGTGGTACAGCGCAACCAAATTGGGCGAATATTTGGTAGTGCTGAGGCGCAAAAAGCGATTACCGGCAATTTTTCATTGGGTATAATTTGGACCTATGCTGATAATATTTATTTTGACGGTGAAGTAGCCTATACCCAGACCTGGTGTGATACTGATAGTTGTTCAACGCAACGTTTGTTGACCCCGCGGTTGTTGTTTACTGCAAAGATGTGATTAAGTTGTTCAGTTATTAGACACTCTTTTCGAATAAGCTCACTTATAATTCTTAAGTTCTTAAGTTTTATGTTCTTTAAATCTATATTTTTATGTAATGACCGATTTTTACCTTTAACTAACAAATTTGAACTGGATATTTAAAGAACAGGGAATAGGAAACTGAGAATGAAAGGCGATGATATAGCTGATAGACGGATACTTTTTGATGTTCTTATTTGTGATCAAATCTATTATTTAGTTAAAGTATATACAGTAATAGGAGTTTCTATTGCAGGTATATCTGGTTTTGTTTTAATGTCATTTGGTACGGGAGTCATAGAATTACATCTTACAATAGTTCCATATTTTGGATTGATAAAATAATAATTTGAACGAAACTGTTGCGCTTTTAAACCTTCTTTTATAGCACCGCCAATTAATACTAGCGGCTCATTGGCAGCCGTAAAACCTAAAATATCTGTAGCAGATGAAATATTATCTAATGAGTATAGGTAATATATTATTTCTGGATTAACATATTCTTTTAAAAAGTCTATATTGAATTCATTAATTAAATACGAATTCATTATTTGGGAAACAGGTTTAGAATGCGCATACCAAGCTGTTTTAAAAATAAAGCGATCTTTGTTTGTAGAGTCTGGGTTTGAATTAGAGTCATTATCTGTGTTAATCGGTACAAAACAGTGACTGCTAAATGATGGCAGCTTTGGTTGCGGCTGATTTGTAGAAGTATTTTCAGATAATGATTGTAAAAATAAATTATTTTGACGATTGATAGTGGGGTTCTTAATCTTATCGTTTGCCTTAATTAAAACATTTTTGAGCACATTTTTTATATCAAGCCCTATTGATGCAAAGCGCTTTAAATCATCAATATTAATTGTTAGCTCACCAATATTATATTTTGACTTGTTTTTATCGTAACGTAAAGCGCCATTTTCAGCTAATGTCATTAAGTCTTGCTTAAATTTTAAAGCAACTTCACAATATTCAAAAATGTTAGCGCCGGATTGATTGAACTCAAATTTGTCGTAAGCAGTGAAATCAATCGATGTAAAGGTTTCTCTGACACGTACCGTACTTTGTTCTAATTTTGCGTTAGTACTTGTAGCGCGATATGCTTCGGCTAAAGAGCAATAAAGAGATGTGTAGTCTGACTGTTGAAACCGTTTTTTTCGTTTCCACCCTTTTTTTAATTTTTGTATTGATACCAGCTTTTTATACGCTTTCTCGTATTTTTCAATTAAAACACCATTAGTCTTTTGCACATCTAATTGGTCCTGATTAACTAAGTATGCCGCCGGGGTGTCTGCTTGGCTTTTCATTTCTGTTACAGATGCATATTTATCAATATTATTACCGTGATTATCACCCCATTGAAATCGCTTAATGGTATTGTAAAGCTGTACTATTAGCAGATCTTGATCGAGTTTTTTGATATTATCGCCACCCATACTGTCTCCAAATATTATAACATTATAAAGGTGTATTTTATCCGATTCAGTCTCACTCAGTTTTTATCGGCAATTTTATTAATTTGTTCACAAAATATTACTTGTTGTAATAAAATATTCTAAGATTACGTTATCAGAACAGAATAATTTTAATTTATTGATAATATATAATTTACTGAAATCCATCAAGGTAGTTAACTATCGTAATTTCGGCATTAGTAAAGCGTTTTTGCAAGTCAGGCAAAATAGCATCAGCAGTAGCAACTAGTACGACTATTAAATTATCAGGGTGAAGATAAAGTTGTAGGGCTTTGCTAACCGCTTCAGGTTCAATAACAGATAGTCGTTTAGGCAACTTTAAGAACTCATTAGGTGGTAGATTTAATATTTCATCGCGAATAGCAGGTAATACCAGGTCAGAAATAGTTGCTATTTCTAAAGGATAGCGGCAAAGCAAATATGACCGTGCCGCCTCAATTTCTTGGTTTTCAATTTGGCCATTAGCCAGTTCGCGATAAAGTTGCAATTCTAATTCTAAGCAATCAACTGCATCAGTAATTGCTGGGGCACTATGCAATATTAGTGGGCTTTTAAATGGTAATTTGCGTGCAAATTCCGCGTAGGCAGTATACGACCAACCACGAATATCACGCACTTCACGACAAAATTTTGCAGTAAAGGTACCGCCAAAAGCAACGATACCAAGCCAAAAGTTAAGTACATCATCAGCAAAGCCGCTTACCGCCGAACGGCCAACACACATTTGCACTTGTGAGCGGTAGGGTTTATCAACAATGAAAATATTTAAACCATCAGGCTCAGGTAAATTTGTAATTTGTTGTTGATGGTAATGTTTAGCATTAAGTTTAGCGATTATTGGTTCAAGCAATTGTTGCGCCTCGAGTTTGTTGATGTCGCCACTAAGGGCGGCAATGAGGCTGTTAGCATTCCATTGAGCTTTATAGGCTGAACGTAAATCGTCAGCTTTTAGCCAAGCTATTTCACTGGGTTCACCGGTTGGTCGACGAGCTAAAGGGTGGTCTTGATAAAGCGCACGCCGCCAAAAATGATAAGCTAAAGCTTCATCACTTTCGCGCTCGAGGCGCAGGGCATCAATAAGCTCTCGCGATAAAATTTTACATTCTTGTTCATCAAATGCCGGGATAAGCACAGCATCGCTAAGCAAATTAAAAGTAGCTGATAAATTTCGTTTTAAAGAGGTGCCATGTAACAAAATTAATTCACTAGTAACGGTAGTATCAATTTGTGAACCTAAACACTCAAGCGCGCAATGAAACTCACGACGGTTTTGTTTTTGCGTGCCTCGCAATAACGACTCAATCATCATACGAGTGCGACCAGCCTGGCCTTGGGGATCAACGAAAGCACCATGGCGCAGTGCTAAAGTAAAGTGCACCACGGGTAAGCTGGTTTCTGGTAGGGTTAGTAAGACAGCCGGACCCACTTTATCGCATTGTACTATCGGTTTATTATTCATTGCCATTTCTCCTACTAGCAGATTGGGCCACTACGATATTGCGATTATCTTGACGAAAAATTTCACGGGCAACTCGTGATAATTCTACGGGAGTTATTTGTTTAAGTTTTTCTAAGCTTAAAAGGCCAATAGTAAAATCAGCAAAATTGGCTTCAAAGTGTCCGAGAGTGTCAGCAATAGCCACGGCATTTTTTAAACTGTTAAAAAAGTTAAGCTCGAAGGCTGCTCTTACTTTTTCATCTTCGTCTTTAGTTATGCCATTAGCTAATAGATCAAGTTCATTTTGGGTAACACTAATTATTTTCTCAGGGTCAACTTCAGGACGTGCAGCAATAAAGAGTTCATAAAGTCCTGGTTCAGCAAATGGCAATAAGCCACCTTCAACGCTACTGGCTAATTCGCTGATTGTAACTAAACGATGGTAAAGCCGAGCGTTATCGCCATCGAGTAAAACATCAGCTAATAGCTGGGCGGTGAGAAAGTCATGGTCATTTTGGCTGGGTGTATGAAAACCGATGCATAATTGTGGTACCACAACTGAGTGGGTAATATCTAAACGACGTGAAATATTTTGTTTAGGCTCACATGGTCGTTCACGCTGATTAATTGTTTGAGCCGATAAGGGGCCATAAGAGCGTGCTAATTGGCTGAGGGTAGTAACTACATCAAGCGCACCTGCAACTACCACTACAGCGTTATTAGGGGCATAATAGGTACGATAAAATTGCTTTAGGTCATCGATAGTAGCTGCCTGCAAATGTTCAATTGAACAAATGGTCGGCCAACGATATGGGTGGCAAGTAAATGCTAAGTTAAATAGTTTTTCAGAGAGGGTGCCGCTAACTGAATCATCGATACTCATACGTCTTTCATTTTTTACTACTTCAAGCTCGCTAGTGAAGGTGTCTTTATCGATAGTTAGGTTGGCCATACGGTCAGATTCAAAATCAACCACAGTGGTAAAATTGTCCCCATAGGTAGAGAGAGCTTGGTGGTAATAGGTCCAGTCAACCCAAGTGGCAGCATTAGTTTGAGTTCCACGTCGCTCCATTTCACGATCGAATTTGCCTGCCGCGTGATTTTCGGTACCTTTGAACATTAGGTGTTCAAAGAGATGGGCTAAACCGGTGCGATTAGGATCTTCATGTTTGCTGCCAACTTTATACCAGGTTTGATAGGTAAAAATGGGAGCGCGATCATCTGGAGCAAAAATAATTTTTAGGCCGTTATCAAGCACAAAACGAGCCGCCCCCACTGACTTATTAAGACTAAATGCACAATCAAAATGAATACGATGCCCAGAAATAGAACTGGCATCAGCAGCGGCCTTTATTAATAGCTTGCGATCGTCAAGACTCATAAAATTACTCTCGGGGTTAAAATTTTATAAATTCATATAAGATATTTTTTTGACCGTAGAACATACATATACCTACAATGTAATGAATCATCACACCTAACAACAGTGTGTTGATATTAGGTATATCAGTAAGAAGGGTTTATTTGGAAAATTTTGTTGTTATAATTTTAATATCCAAAAGTGCTCGTGTGCTCAGTAAAGCTGATACGAGCAGGTCATCTTAGGGAGCCCCCTCCGAGTCCCCGCGATGATCAAGAAACGGTGAGCGCGCACTCGCCGTTTCTTCTTTGGATGCTATAAGAATAATTAACTTAAAAAAATTATCGCATTCCTCGATTATGTAATTGCCAAGCCGCCACCGCCTTATTGTGACAGCTAAGTGTTGGGCAAAAGAAATGTCTCCCATTATTCATGGATACAAAAAAGAAATCATTGCAGTTGCTTGGGGCAACAACAGCTTTAAGTGCAGCTTTACCAGGATTAGCGATGGGTCCAGGTGGCAAGCCATAAATATGATAGGTATTGTAGGGGTGTTTAAAATCACGCAAATGTTTACGCTTTAGATTGCCATTAAAATTAGGGTCAGCAATGGTAGCAGCATAAATTGAAGTTGGATCAGTTTCTAAACGCCAAGCAGGTTTAGCTTTTAAACGATTATAAAACACGCAGGCAATTCGTGGTCTTTCTTCAGGGGCACCAGTTTCTTTTTCAACAATCGAAGCCAGAGTAACTAATTGACGGGGAGTGAACTGTAAGGGGCCGGTTCCGACATGAGTTATTTCGCGATAGACATTATGAAACATTTGAAACATTACTTTAAAAATAGCTTTAGCAGAAAGGCCTCTGGCAATCGTATAAGTTTCAGGAAATAGATATCCTTCACAGGTTGGTCCAGGTATATCATTTTGTTTTAGAAAATTTTGATCATCACAAAGGTGATCAAATTCGGTAACAGTCATCCAAGCAGCAGCAGCTAAGCTGTTACGTATTATCCAACGATTTTGCCCTTCGACAATGGTAAATTGTTCGGTGCGAACTTTTCCGGTAATTAATTTATCAAGCATAATTTTAGGAGTATCTTGCGGTTCAATTAAATATTCACCGGTACGAATACTGGTGCGTTTTAACCAACGCGCATACAAATAAAGCAGACGGGTGTGTTGTAATATTTGTTCTCGTTCTAGTTTATCTAAGGTTTGCTTTAAAGTATCACCACGCTTAATTGATAAGGTATGCGGTTTTGATAGGGAAAGCGGGGTATTAAGATGGCGCTGAAACAAAAAAAATCCGCCGCCCAAAGTTATGATCAGCGCCAAAAAAAATAGTAAAAAAATCGAATGACTAATTTTTTTTAGGCTCATGTGCTTTTCATATCCAGAAAAGATTGTAGCATAATTGCTGCAGCAACTTTATCAATAGTTTGTCGACGTTTATTACGACGTACTCCTGCTGAAATCATGGTGCGTTGCGCACCAGCGGTAGTTAAACGTTCATCCCAACGTTTAATAGGTACGGATGTATGTTGGGCAAGTGAATTAATAAACTCGTCAACATATGCGGCAGCAAAACTGGCTTCACCGTTGAGTTGTAAAGGATAACCAATAACTATTTGATTTACTTCGTGTTGATTAATTAATTCTATAATTCTTTTTAGTGTATCTGTTTTGCGTCGATCGATAACTTCAAGCGGCTGTGCGGTAATACCTAAAGGGTCACTTAAAGCGACACCAATACGGACTTTACCAACGTCGATCCCGAGTACTCGAATCATTTAATAGTTCCGCTAGATAAAGAAGAGAAAAAAAGAAGATCTTATTGTTTGTCTGATAGGCGTTCTTCAAGAGCTTCGAGGCGTTGGCGAATTTCATCCATATCACGACCTAAGTTAGCGTAACGGGAAACAGTACCAACACTGCCTTTAATACGTTCTTCGACGTTTTTCTGTATTTCATCGAAAGATTTTTTCAATTCGCCGAGCTTGCTTTGAGCGCTGGACTCATTTTCTTGGCGTCTATGAGTAAAACGCTCAATACGGCCCTCGATGTCAGATTTAAGTTTTTGCGCTGTATCGCGGATTTCTATCGCGGCATTTTGAACGCGTTGCGCGCCATCGCGAGCTATCTCACTAATACTCTCACCGCTATTTTGAATAAGATCGCGCAATAAAGTAAGCGGCATAAAGCTTTTTTTCTTTTCAGTTTCGAAAATGATTTGGGCCAGAGTAACACTGGTGAGATCTTCACCAGTTTTGTTATCAATTACTTTTACTTCTTCTCCGGCTTTTATCATTTGAGAAATATCTTCGAGCGTTACATAACAACTACGCTCTGTGTCATAAAGCTTGCGGTTTGCGTAGCGTTTTACAATCTTCTGGGCAGACATGCTAAAGTGCGTAGCACGGGCCTATGTACGGGTCAAGAAAAGGCGATCATTAAAATGAAAATCGTAAAACAATTTAGGAACACCCCCTAACAAATGAGTGGTCAAAATTTAAATATTCTAGAATCGCTTGGGTTTGACCTAGAAATGACGGGATTCATGCAAGATAGGCCAAACATCATTATTGGCCGGATTGTGCGTCATGATCGTATCAGCCTGTTAGCCCTAACAGAGTTAGGGGAATTTATTGTTGAAGTACCTGGTAGAATGCGAAGAAAAAGTACAAATATTGAAACTCCGTGTATTGGTGATTGGGTAACTTTAGCGCCAACCATACAACCTCAGCGTGTCACTTTAGATTCAGTATTACCGCGACGCACTAAATTAGTTCGGCAAAGGGCTGGGGAAATAAGTGGTGAACAAATTCTAGCGGCTAATATTGACACATTATTTATAGTTTCTGGGTTGGATAACGACTTTAACCCAAGGCGTATTGAACGCTATTTAACGTTAGCGTGGCAAAGTGGCTCACGTCCGGTAATTGTTTTGAATAAAATCGATGTTTGCCCTAATCCAGCTCAACGCATTAGTGAAACCCTAGCGATAGCTTTAAATGTACCGGCAATAGCAATTAGCGCCAGGACTAAACAAGGCATTGATGGAATACGTCCCTTTCTTGGTTTTGGTAAAACCGGAGCTTTAATTGGCTCATCTGGTGTAGGAAAATCCAGTATTGTTAATACGTTATTGAATGAACAGCGTTTTGCTATTGGTGCTGTACGTCTGCAAGATCAACGTGGTCGTCATATCACTGCCCGTCGTGAACTAGTGGTGTTACCAGAAGGTGCCGGTTGCTTGATAGACACCCCTGGTTTGCGAGAAGTGCAACTCTGCGGTGATGAAAATGGCTTAAATCAAGCTTTTGCCGATATTGCGACATTGGCAAAACAATGTCGTTTTACCAATTGTACCCATGGCATAGAACCGCATTGCAAAGTGCGAGAAGCTATTGATAACGGTAAATTATCATTAGCACGTTTTGATAACTATCAAACCTTACAAAACGAATTACAGCGGTTGCAAACACGTTGGCGTACCAGCAAACAATTATCCAAAGGAGCTAATAAATATAAAAAGCGAAAGTAACTTTTCGTGTCTCATTTTGACACATTGTTGGTGTTTCAAATTGCGACATCTTGCAGCGGTAATATTATTTTTAGTTTAATCCAATAGTTTAGTGAAAAAGTCTAACTATATGATATTAAAAATGAAATACGGATAAATTGCTACTATTCTATGATGCTCCTTATGGTTGGCACGGTAAATGCTTAAATTATAAGTCATGATGATTACTTTACGATGCAACAATAACAAAAAAATTTTGTGTGTTGCTTCATTTATGTGGGGAGAAAATGTGGGGAGACTAGGGGGATAAAAGCAGCAACACCGTTGGGGAGGGTAAGTATGTTAACGGTAGCAGATGTTGATTGTAGACTAATAGGGAGAGGATGATAGTTTTTATGAGGGAGTAAAACGTTTATGGGGTGAGGAGCGTTGAAAAAACTGGCGTATGCTATATTGATGCATGATATATAGCAAATACATGAAACGCGTCGCTACGATTGACATAGGTACTAATACGGTGTTGCTGCTTGTTGCCCAGTTACAAGATGACAAGTTGGTTACACTTGCAGAACAAGCAGAGATTACTCGATTAGGTAAGGATGTTGATAAAACTGGTCGGCTTAACTCTGAAGCAATAAAGCGAACCGCAGAGGTGTTGGCTCAATATGTTAAGATCGCCAATTCTTTTAAGGTTGATAAAATATTTACGGTAGCCACCAGTGCAGCTCGTGATGCGCAAAATAGCGAAGAATTTTTTGCTCTTATAAAGCAGAGTGCTAGTCTTACTCCTGAAATAATCAGTGGCGATGAAGAGGCTAGATTAGTTTGGGCTATAACCTGGCGTGATTTTGGTAATACGCAACAATATAATTCAGCAGTAATTAATTCAACATTATCCGTACTTGATGTTGGTGGGGGATCAAGCGAATTTATTTTTGGGTCATCGAATTTACCAACAGCGAGAACCAGTCTACAAATTGGCTCAGTACGATTGGCTGAGAGAGTATCTTCAAGCGATCCAATGACTTTAGCAGATCTTGAAAGGCTTAATAGTATTGCTTTTGAGAATGTTAAAGAATTGGCTAACATGCCTGGGATAATTGATATAGATAAATCTAGATTAATAGCAGTCGCGGGCACAGCTACAACCTTAGCTGCGGTAGCTTACAAACTTGAACGTTATGATGCTAGCAAGGTTCATGGTTCACGGCTATCGCTACACGCTCTTGAAGAATTACAAAGCTACTTAGCTTCGCTTACTGTTGAACAGCGAGCATGTTTACCCGGCATGGAACCAAAGCGCGCCGATGTAATAGTTGCTGGTTGTGCAATTATTACGACAGTTATGAACATGCTTGGCTATAAAGAATTAGTTATATCTGATCGCGGTGTACGTTGGGGGTTATTATACGATCGCATACAAATGCTGTGATTGCTTTATTTATAAAATTTATTTATCTGGTCGCCAACTATGAACGATTTCGATTAGATGACGAGCATTCTCTGGCGGTGTTAAAGGTAGTACACCATGACCAAGGTTAAAAATGAAGCCCGGATGTCCATGAGCTTGTTGTAAGATAGCATGAGCGCGTCGCTCAATTTCGCTACGACTACAAAATAAAGTTATGGGATCAAGATTACCTTGCAGGGCAAGTGGCATTGATCGCAACTTTTGTCTGGCGGTAGCAATACTTATTTGCCAATCAATACTGAGTACATCAGCCTTAACTGTTGCAACTTGTTTAAGTTGAGCACTGATATTTCGGGCAAAATAAATTACTGGTACTCCTGTTAGTTTAATGGCTTTTATAGCGCGTCTTGCTGGCGCCAAGGCGAATTTTTCAAGATCATCAAATGCAAGTTCACCAGCGTTTGAATCAAAAAGTTGAATGACATCACATCCAGCTTTTACTTGGGCTTGGGCATGAGCAATAATTGCATCAGTTACTCTATCAATAATTTTTATCGCAAGCTGCGGCTCATTATAGATAATTTTTTTTGTTTCAAGCCAATTTTTATTAGGGATCCCCTCAATCATATACGCTGCTAATGAAAAGGGTGCGCCGCAAAAACCAATAAGTGATATGGATTTATCAAGTTGGGCACGAGTGATATCAATTGCTTCTAAAACATATTCAAGATCTTGCTCTGGTTTAATAGTTTTAAGTTGCTTTAATTCTTGTTCGTCGCGAACAACTTTTAGAAATTTGGGGCCCGGGTCGAAATGAAGTGGCAGACCCATGGCTTTACCGATTACAGTGATATCGCTAAATATTATTGCGGCATCTGCATCTAAATACTCAACGGCGCTAAGCGTAGCTTTTGCAGCTAAGTCGGGTTTAGAACATAAATCCCAAAATGAAGCCTGATGTTTTAATTTTTGATAAGCAGGTAAATATCGACCAGCCTGACGCATAAGCCAAACTGGTATTTTTTCAAAGACTTGCCCACGACACGCATTATTAAAAAGAGTCTGTATCGTTACAGCAGTCATAGTTAATAGTTAATAGTTAATAAGTAAAAGTATAAATATAGTTAGTAAACTATAAATTGATTTCCACTGGTAACTGTTCGTCAAAGTCGATTCCCTTGCGGGTTACATTTGCACGAAAACATAATATCTCAACACCACGTGCAACTGCATCGCGAAATGTTTGCCCATAATCAGGATCGATATGATCAGCTAAACGAAATGCTTCTACATCACAACGTTGTGCAACAAAGATTGCCATACCGCGATGGCCTTTGCGAATAAGATCGGTAAGTTCAGTTAGTCGTTGGCCTTCAATTGGGCTGATAGTATCAGGAAAGTATGCAACTTTGTTTTCAGCTAAAGTAACGTTTTTTACCTGAATATAACAAGAGCGTAAACTATTACCCTCAAGAGTGATATCAACATGAGTACCGTAAACTATTGCCGTTTCACGACGAAGTACAGCATAACCAGCCAACTCTTTAATTTTGCCAGCCATAATAGCTTCAGCAACAACTGCTGTTGGTCGACCAGTATGAATACCTACAGGTGTGCGCCCAGCAAATATTATTTCAATTTGATGTTTTAATTTGCGACGACTGTCATTATGCTCAGAGAGTAGGACTTTACTACCAGGATCTGAGCAACCCAACATAGAGCCAGCATGTGCGCAATGGGCTGATATTTCATCACCACTGGGGAGTTTTACATCAGCGACAAAACGATTACGTCGTAGCAATGTGCCTTCAATTAAAGGCTGCTCGAAACGCACGGACTATCACCTTTTCTCTCCCCCTTTAACGTTGGTTACTATCATAGTTGATTTAAAAAAGCATATAATTTGCAAACTATTTTATAATATTTACTCTAATATTCTACCGTGTAATTCTATTGGTATAGGTAGGTTCAATCTATCTAACAATGTTGGTAAAATATCATATAAATTTGCATCATTTGGTGCTGCTCGCGCTCCTTTACCATCACGTAAAATACATACTCCTTTAAGAGCATGATTGGCAGCATCGCGACCAGTATCGTTATATAAGGGGTATATGTTATTATAGCCCACACTACCAATGGCACGAAAACCTAAATTATCAAAATAAACTATCAAATCCGGCGCGATATTATTGGTTTGTTCATAAATCATTTTGGGTATAAATACTTGGGTATCAAGTTTTTCACCCCTAGGTCCTGGCAAAGCACATAAAGCGGTACCGACTTCATGTGCTAAGTTTTCAATGTCATAAGGTTGCACAATGCCTTGAGGTTCTCGTCCAACAACATTGAAATATAATCGACCGACATGACCACCATCGGCCCAGATGCGAGTGCGTGGCCAATCAATACTAAGCTCATCCCAAGTAGTCGGGCTGGTAGGTTTATGATTAAGATATAAATAATTGTGATCGATAAGCCACTGATTTAAAGCAATACCACCTTTATTAGTTTGGGCGCCGTGGTCAGAGATAATTAGAACAATGTCACTATCAGCTAGTATAGATAGAAGTCGACCAATTTCGCGATCAAGATGTATGTAGTAATCACGAATAGCACTAGTATATGGATTGTCTTCTTCATAGCTATAGTGCTGACGCCAAAAAGCATGATGCATACGATCAGGGCCCATTTCAACTAACATCAGCAAAGTCCAATCTGACTCTTGTGCCCAAGCGCGTGCGAGGCGAAAACGTCTTCGGGTGGCGGCATGAATAGATTCTTTTAAATTTTCAAGATTTAAATGGCGGTGATTGGCAACATCAGCTAGTTCGCCTTCGGCAATACGTCTAAATTCATTTTCGATGCTAGCTGGGTAAGTTACCGGGCTAGGTGCAGAGGCACTGGGATAGTCACTTACCATCATTCCTAGAATAGGTTTTGGCGGATAAGTTTGCGGTATTGATATCAAGCGAGAGTGGGCGCCAGCGTCTTTTAAATAGTTCCACAGAGTTGGTACTTGAATATCAATAGAAGAAGCTAGGCGACGTTTATCGTAGCTATAATCAGCACGATTACGAAAACCATAGCAACCCAATACTCCGGGATCGACCCCAGTTAGCATAGCACTCCAGGCTGGTATAGTTATTGGCGGATTGATGCTTTCAATGGGGCCAGATAAGCTGCAGGCAATAAGGGCATTTAAGTTTGGTAAAACATCGCGTAGCTCATTAAATACAAGCTCAGGAGATAAACAGTCTAATCCGAGTACACACAGACGTTGTCTTGGTGGCTTAGCTTTACTATATAATGCAGACATTTATTTAAGAATTTGTAATGGCAAATTGATTTCAATGCTACTTAATCATTCTATAGTAAAATAAAATACTAATCTTTTCGTAACTACTTAGGAGTTTGGGTCCATAACGCGCTATAGTAATCTTTATGAAAAAGTGGTGCTGGTTTTGGGTGTCATTTTTTTTTATATCGACTGCTTTTGCAAGCAGCAACGAGATTGATGAGTCTGATAGCTTTCTTGATCAACTTACCGGGCAAGGTAATGCGGGCTATACCAAAATCTCAAATAAAAACATTTTGTTACAAAAGCCATCAGCGCCAAGAACCCCAAAAGATTTGCCACCTTGCCGAAAACCAATCGTAATAACCAGAACCTTACCTAAAAACGTTGGTGAGACAATTCGCTACACCTTGAATGTAAATGGATTATCAGTCGGAACAATTGATTTTCGTATTGAAAAGCGAGGAGCAGCAAATGGCCGGATCATTACCGAATATCGTAGCCTATTTAAAATAACTGAAGTGGTTGCATCTTTATTGCCCGTAGAGGGACGGGCGGCAGCTTTAGTAGCTGATGAGACTTACTGGCCAATTCAAGCAATGAATAATTACAAAATTAGTCGCAATGAATTTTCTGAAAAGCAACAATTTAGCGCTGACGGACATAGTGCACGCTCGCATCGCATACGAAATGGCAAGGCTTCAGATGAACAGCAAAGCTTTCCAGGGGCAGTGCAAGACTTTGTTAGCGGTTTTTATTTTATGCGCAGCTTACCTCAAGAAGCTGATGGTTGTGCGATTTTATACGGTAATCAACGAGCATATACAGCTTGGGTAAAATATATCGCCACTGAACAAATTAAGACCCCCGTAGGTATACGACCTAGCTATCGCTATGATGTAAAGTTTGCCTCAAATAAAGCGCAAAGGGCTGCAATGGGTAGGTTATGGTTAAGTACTGGTGAAGAGCGTCTGCCGTATAAAGCAGAGTTGTTAACCGGCACGCATTTAGTTGGTGATATTTATCTATACGAGACGGGCAAACCTTAAGTGTTATGCGGTAAGTAAGAGCTATCTTCATCACGAAGTTGATTAATATGGTCCATGGTTACTAATTTGGCATCGGCTTTAATAGGGAAAATAGGCACACCATTTCGTATATTTTCAAGATTATCAGTGGGTAGTAGGCACTGCCTTAAAAGTTCAGACACTACTGTGCCGGTAGATTTATGCTTCAGCTGTGCAATATGTTTAGCGACCGTTAAAACATCATCATCGATATCTAAAGTAGTTCTCATATTAATAGCATCACGAATCAAACATCAAATGTCAACATGCAGAGAGCTTATTTAGGGACACGCCTAGATTCCCGCTTTTTTTTGCAAATATGCGGAGTTTTATCAGGATTTAGCTGATAACGAACCCCATTTTTATCTGTGTGTACAAATACCGGGGCACGACATTGTGCGCATGGTACAGGGCAATTGGAGCCGCCAGACTTAGTCGGTAACGGTTTATTTAAAAGAGTAGATTTCAAGGAAAAATTTTAGGCACGTGGTGGATTATGAGCTGCTTGTGAACTAGCAACATCACAATTTGATTCTTCAGGATAAAAGACATTGGCAAAATATTTTTGCACATCAGCAATAGGTATGCTGAAGATACCGTCATTGGTGCCATCAAAATTGCTGCCATGAACTTCTTCGCCATCTACATACGAAACACCAGGCTCGTACATACCCCAAGGATTACGTAAAGTAACCATCAATTCGCCAGTGTCAGGGTCTTCATAGGTACCAAGCACGGTATAGGCATGACCACCAGGGATGCCAGGAGCGATATCTTCAACGTCACCACGGCCAGTATTATTACTAACTAAAGCAATACAATCGCCACCCCTAATATCAGCGCGACCAAGAATGTCAGCGAGTTCATCGGTATCCATGTTTTCAGGTACGTCCCAATTTTGCACTTTACCGGTGATCGCGAAATAAGCATCATGAACATAACCGCCATCACCTACGCCGTCACCATTTACATCTTCACCTTCTAAGCGGACATAACCTTCATCAGCACTGCCACTTTCACTCAGAAATACACCATAAGCTTTTTCATAAACGGCGACCCAAATTTCGTATTTATTATTTTCATCAAAATCATTGCTTTGGGCATAAAGTTCCCAACCATTTTCGTTGCGTAGAAACTGGTCGTTTACCGTAACCGTGCGTGGTCGTACTTCACCCTCATCATCAAGTTCGTAAAAAGTAACATCAAATAATTGTTCGCCGGTTACAGGGTCGGTGTAGGCTTTAATATTTCTTTCAAGTATTTCAGGGTCTTGAGTAGCTACACCACTTAATGCTGATAAGAAATAACAGTCACCAACTTCGCCTTGTATGGTATCAGCAAAATTGGCACCGTTTTCATCAAAAAGCTCTGTATCTATTATAGAGTTATCGGCTTCGTATAATATACCGCTGTATTCGGAATATTTGCTAGTTGGGGTAGTAGCATCAACATCGTTATCAGTATTAGTATTATCAGGAATATCAGTGTTATATTGATCGTTAGCATTTTTTACAATAGTAGCGATCATTTGAATGGTGAAGCTGGCCAAAATTGTAGAAATAGCCTTCCAGATAGCAATAGTTTCAGCATCATATTTACCAATTAAATTGTCAGCAAAATCATCGGCGGCAGGATTAAGGGTATAGGTATCAGCAGCAGAAGATTTGTGAGGCTGAGCGGCCATTGCCGCATAAGTACTTAATGCTGCCGTAGGCTGATATTTATCAAGAGCTTTTGCAGGGCTTGATGAACTGCTTTTGACATATGAGGTTTGTGATTCTGTGTTTACTTGCGTATTATTATCTGGGGTCTGAGTGTTTATTTGGTTATTTAATAAGCCAGAGCGGTCATTGATAGCGGTCATAATATCTCCTGCACATGTGACAGAATACTATAATACATACACAGATGTATCCCAATTAGGCTATAGCAGCATAAAAAAGTTAACCATCGCCGGTTTGCCAGTTCTTAAAAAAATCATTTGAAGTGATCGCTGCTGTGCTGATCGCGGTAGCGCTGCAGCAGCGTACGAAAAACACGTTTAAGCTTTTTATCAATAATTTCAGGCTCACCAAGCGCGTAAAGAGCCGCACCAGCAGCTTCAATAGTCGAAATATATTGCTTACGGGGCTCAGTGCGCACAGCACCATAAATTGAGGGTTCTTTGGGTGATAGGGTTAAACGCGGCGATTTTAATAGCCAAGGATTACGCCACCAAAGACTTTTAGCTTGTGACCAAGTACCATCCAGCAAAATTATGCCGCGAATTTTGCTTGGCGAAACGGTTTTGCCACTACGGTTACTTAGCTCATAGTTTGTGTCAGGTGAAAACTGAACATTTGGTCGCGGGAAAACAACGGCCCAATGCGAAGCTTCGGTATTTTTACCCCAAGCTTTGCTTAAAGAAGGCCACGATAAACCAACTTTAAGTACGCATTTAGGCAACATCATGGCTAATAGTTTAGCGCTGCCTAATTCAATATCTTGTTCGCGCGGATGTTGTAGAACAAGTACGTTATGTTTGGTGGATATCGCCTCTATACGATCACAGACACAGATATCTTCTGGTCGTAAACACTGTGAACAAGATTCTGTCATTCCATTAGTGCTGCCATGCGAAAGCGAGGATATCCCGCTTCGGCGCTAGTAAGCAAGACACGTCTCACTAGCGTGTAGGGAATAGATTTATCGCAAAGAACCATTAGTACATCTTCATCTTCTTGATTAGCAGCTTTTCTGCTGCTAGCCACCTTTCTGCCCTTAACCGCAACCAATTTGCGATATAGCGGTTCAATACGGCCAGTACCAGAAGCGTCTTTGCCCAGACGGCCATTTTTAATGGTCATCACTACTTCTTTATCAACCCGTAATTCTCGTTGGCCAATGGCAACATTGGTGGCTTTTTTTGGAGGTAGTTCTGCTTTTGAAGTAGGAAGCTGTACCCCACCTTCATTTTCGATAGCAGTCTGTTGTGCTGCCAAACCAAACATTAAGAAGAATAACAAGTTGGTTAAAACGTCAAGCATTGCCGTTAAGTTGACGTTAACCTCGTACTCGCTTCCGCCTTCTCCACCACCACCGGCCATGTTTGCTCCTTTATTATACTTACTTCACTTTTTCAGAAGCTGGTGTTGACGAGAGTACCACTTCATCAAACAGCATAATTTTACGACCATCAGGTAAGCGTTGCTCTCGTGCGGCATCCATAATTTTTACAACCTTTTCGAATCTAAAACCGTCGTCAGGCACTAGGATCATTGTACGCGATTCTGGATATTTTTCTTTAATTCGTTTTAAGGCGGCGGTGAAATTTTCATAGTCATACTCATCACCTTTTACCCCAAAGCGACTACTATATTCCTTTAGTTTGCTCGGGTCGATATTGGGGCTGTCACACTTAAGGGTAAGTCCAGTAGCATCGGCGCGTACTGTGATATTAACTTTTTCTTCTTCAGGTATAGGTGCTGCAAAAGAGGTATCGCCACGAGTAGGTATGGTCGTAGGTAAAACCGCAATAAGCGTTGAACCAAAAGCAGCCAGCAAGAAGAAAAGAATATTAGACATAACGTCCATTAAGGGCGTGAGGTTTAGATAAACTTCGTAGCTAGTGGCAGATTCTTTACCAAAAGCGCCGCCTAAAGGTGAACGATGACCACCGCCGCCAAAAGACATGTTGTTTTCCTATCTGCGTCGGTCTGCGTTATCATCGCGATGCCACAAAATAGCATCAATGACGCTTGCGGTTGATTGTTCCATAAATGCCAAAGTATTGTTGGTTTTGTTAATGAGCAGCAGATAAAACACGATGGCCATAGTAGCTACTGATAGACCAAAAAAAGTGTTGTAGAACGCGATAGCAATACCTTGTGATAAAATCGCTTGTCGCGTTGCCGCGTTTTCGCTACCAGCGCCTTGGAACGCAATAATCAGACCATGGATAGTACCGATTAGACCGAAGAGAGTGGCTAAGTTAGAAAGCTGTGGCAAAAACACTGTACCAGCTTTAATTTTTGGTATCTCTTCAAGAGCTACGGCTTCGACACCACGGCGAATTTCTTTTTCAGAGCGATCTGAGCGTGAAAAAGCTGCTGCCAAAATTCGCGACAGTGGGCTAGGCGAAGAGTTGCAAAGTTGCAATGCTTTACCAAAAGAGCGTTGTTCAGCATAAGCAACCGTCTCTTTTAGCAAAGATTTGCGGGATGAACTACGCCCCCACAAAAATACGAAACGCCAAAGGGCGATAGACACACAGATAAGCGACACCGAAAGTGTCGCAAACATGAAGGGGCCACCAGCAAGAAGAAGACTTATCATCAGAGATGTTCCTCAAGTCATAGTAAGATAGAAATTTTCACCGCGCTTAGGCGCTCTGTCAACCTAGATTTTAGTTAGTTGGCTCTGATAGTCAAAAACCTTGGAGTTAAGTACAAATGCTCGATATACAAAATTTAGCTAAAACCTTTGGTGGACAAAAGCTTTTTTCAGATTTGAATTTTCATATTAGCCCCAAAGCACGTATCGGTTTAGTGGGGCCAAATGGGGCTTTAAAAAACTACGCTGTTGCGCATCATTATCGGGCATGAAACTAGCGATGAAGGTGATTTTATAAAGCAAAAATGCTTACAAATCGGCTACTTACCTCAGAGTGGGTTGCGTACAAATGATACTTTGGTGCTAACCTATGTAATGCATGCCTGCCCTGATTTAATTCAACTTGCTAAGGAGCTTGAGGCATCAACTGCACGTTTAGCAGAGGCGAAAAGTGATGTTATTGCTTTAGCAGAAGATCATGTAGAAATTTTAGAGAACTATCAGAAAAATGAGGCCTATGCCCTTGAAGGTAGGGCGCGTGAAATTCTTAGTGGTCTTGGGATTAATGAAAATTTGCTGCAAAAACCGCTAAGTGAGTTATCAGGTGGTTTAAGTATGCGGGTTGAGTTAGCCCGGTTATTGTTAGCAAAACCGCAACTATTGCTATTAGATGAGCCAACCAACCACCTTGATATGGCTAGTTTAAATTGGCTTGAAAATTTTTTAGTTGATTATTCTGGTGCTTGGTTAGTTGTTAGTCACGATCGTTATTTTTTAAATCGTATGGTTACTAGCATTGCTGAGCTCAACGAAAACGGTATTCTCAGTTTTACTGGAAATTACGATGATTATTTAGATGCTCGTGATGCTTTAGCTAATCGTCTTGCTACAGAGCAGGCAAGTATGGCTAAGCGCATGGGGCAGTTGCAGACATTTATCGATCGCTTTGGTGCAAAAGCCACCAAAGCTCGGCAAGCGCAAAGTAGGGCTAAGCAAGCTGCAAAATTGGCTCAAAGTATGGCTGCTAGCAAACAAAGTATGCCAAATGTGCAAAAGTCGAAACGCAGCATGAATATGGCGTTGCCGCAACCACCACGATCTGGCGAAACAGTCGTTTGGCTAAAAAAGGACTTTTATGCTACGCTACCTTAGTTCTGCGAGCCAGCGCTTTGTTTAAATCATAAGTTGCTTGCAGATTCATCCATAGTTTAGGTGTTGTTCCCAGGACTTCAGCTAAGTCTAAAGCGGATTCAACAGTAATTCCTCGTTTGCCATTAATTAATTCATTAAGTCGTGCACGAGTCCATCCAAGTTTTTTGGCAAATTCGATTTGCGTTAGGCCCATTGGCTGTAAAAATTCTTCGAGTAATATTTCACCAGGATGAAATGGGTTAGTTGG
Organism: Deltaproteobacteria bacterium; assembly: GCA_016931625.1. Classification (NCBI taxonomy): domain Bacteria; kingdom Pseudomonadati; phylum Myxococcota; class Myxococcia; species Deltaproteobacteria bacterium. Next base: position 45,937 of record JAFGEK010000026.1, read on the forward strand.
TTCACGCATGTCAGCTCCTTTCTAATGATAGTCAATAACGGCAACATTGTAAGCATCGCCATCTTGCCAACGAAAAACAAGCCGCCACTGATCATGGAGTTGTATTGAGTAAAAACCTTTAAATTTACCTTTAAGTAATTCAAGTCGATTACCTGGTGGTATGCGTAGGTCATTGATAGAGGCAGCATCATGCAAGAACAAAAGTTTTCGTCTAGCAGTTTTGTAGAGATCTTTGGGGAAATGCTTAACCTCTTTTGAAATTTTGTCATCATATAAATCCTCAGCGAGCTTATTGCCGAAGTTTTTTATCATCATAGTATGATATTATCATACTATGATAATTTTTTCAATAACAAATATTCATTATGTTTTTAATGTTAGAAATAGATTAGTATTACTTTAAATAATGCATACCTTAGCTCCAATTTTGGCAATACTTGATGCTGGTGTACACGAGGGTGTAGCGCCAGCAATGAACGTGGCAATTTTAGTTCATGGAAAACTTATACATCAAAGTTGGCATGGCCAGGCAGCTCTATTTCCAGCACCGCGAAAACTTAGCAAACATGATTTATTCGATGTAGCTTCATTAACTAAAGTATTATGCACTACGACGTTAGCAGCTTTACTTGTAGATAATGGGGCACTAAAACTAGAAAGTTGCGTGACTTCTTATTTTGCACAAGCTACGCATTTACAAAATGTTACTGTTCGTCATTTGTTATCTCATACCAGTGGTCTGGCTGCTTATAAGCCCTATTACGAGTTGGTGCTAGCTCAACCTATTGATGGTTATGAAAAAATACATAAAGCAGTTCTAAGTGAAAATTTAGAAGCGACTCCCGGAGAACGTGTTTTATATAGTGATATAGGTTTCATAATTTTAGGTTTTATCATAGAAAAAATTACGGGTGAAAGTTTGGACGTAAGTTTTGCAAAGCTGATCGCACAACCGTTACAACTTAAGAGAACCTTTTTTATTCGGGAAGGTTCAATAAATTATACAAAATATAGTTATGTTGCCACCGAACAGTGTGAACATCGCAAAGAAGTAAATTGTGGATCAGTGAATGATGATAATGCCTGGGCATTAGATGGGGTAGCAGGTCACGCTGGATTATTCTCTGATGCTTACGATGTGGTTCAAATAGGGCAAAGCTGGCTTAATGCTTTGCAGGGAAAATCAAGTATACTAAAACGAAATACTGCTAGCTTATTTGCTAAACGTGATAACTTACCAGGTAGTACTAGAGCATTAGGATGGGATACACCAAGTCTTACAAAAAGTTCAATTGGTAATTATCTTGGCCGCGGTTTACGTGGTGCTATTGGACATCTTGGCTTTACTGGAACTTCATTATGGATCGATATTGATAATGAAATAATTTGCGTTTTGCTTACTAATCGGGTGCATCCTTTTTGTGATAATCAAATGATTAAAGAATTTAGAATAAAATTTCATGATGCAATAGCAGAAGTACTCAACGTGTAAAAAAAGGGCAGCAAAACTTTATGGGCAATTAGTGAATTTAGCTAACAGTACAGATTTCTGTTAAACTAAACAGGCTTAATTATTACATACAAAACAAAAGTAGAGCCCAACAAAATGATTTTTGAACTACTTGATTTAAGCAATTATTCGTTGGGTTTTTTATCTTTGCAAACGTTATTTACCTCAATAATTGTTTCAATTTTGGGTATTATTGCACTTATTCATGAGCGTTTTTCGCGTATTGGTATGGTATTTTTTGGTATAACTCAAAGTATAGCTTTATGGTTGTTTGCGTATAGCTGGATCTATAGTTCACCGAATATTCAATTTGCTTCAGCCTGGGCAAAAGTTGGACATTTTGGTATAGTAATGATTTCTCCAGCATGCTACCATTTTGCCACACTAGTTAATAATAAAGTAAAAAGGCGATTTCGAGATGTCCCGGTGGTATGGCTTGTTTCATTCGTGCCTTTAATATTTTTATTTTTTACCGATATTTTTGAGAGATCGATACAAAGCACGCAATGGGGCTACTACCCGTTTTATGAGGCGGAAGTATATATATTTTTAGTATATTTTTTAGGCATCAATTTTTTAGCTACGCGTCGTTTATGGCAAAGTTATCGTAATGCTATTGAAGAGGGTGTTAATTTAACACGAATAAAAATTTTATTAGTTGCTTTCTGTATTGGTTATCTAGCAAGTTTTGATTTTGCACTGGCCTTTGGTTTTTCTCTTTATCCTTTTGGTTATATAGCAATAATGATATTTATTCTTTTATGTACTTTTGTAGTTTTACGATATCGCTTTGTCGATATAACCCCAGCGTTTGCGGCTTTACCTATTTTACGAACCATGCGTGAAGCTCTGCTAGTGCTGGATAGAGATTTAATAGTTAGAGTGGTTAATCCAGCGGCATGTAATCTTTTTGGTATAAAAAAGTCGGCGTTATTAGGTAGGCGGGTTGACCATACTATAATTAATAGTCCACCATTTAATGAGAATTTAAACGCTTTGATTCGTTATAGTTCGTTGCATCATTATGAAATCGAATATTGTCATACACCAGGAGATCAGCGAATACTGAGTGTTTCGAATACGATAATGAATGACTCATCGGGGAAACCACAAGCAGTTGTTTGTGTTGCAAGAGATATTACCGAGTATAAACGTTCAGAAGAGCGCATACGGTTTTTAGCATATTATGATAGTTTAACGGGTCTACCGAATCGTACTTTTTGTTCTGAATTATTAAGTCGTTCATTAGAAAGAGCAAAACGTTATAGTCATACGATGGCCCTTTTGTTTGTTGATCTCGATAATTTTAAGCGAATCAATGATACATTGGGGCATGAAATCGGGGATCAATTATTAAAAGTAGTAGCGCAAAATATTGGCGCTTGTATCCGTGGATCAGATCATTTTGCCAGAGCTGGCAAACGTAGATATGAGAACATAGTATCACGACTTGGTGGTGATGAATTTATTATTTTGCTAAGTGAAATAAGGCAACCTAGCGACAGTCACATAGTAGCGCAGCGAATACTAGATATATTTACTAAATCAATTAACATAGCTGGTAATGAATTATTTATCACTGCAAGTATTGGAATCGCTTTATTTCCAATAGACAGTATTGATGTTGACAGTCTATTGCGTAATGCTGATGCGGCAATGTATCACGCTAAGACTCGAGGAAAGAATAATTATCAATTTTATAATGAAACGATGAATGCCTCAGCACATGAGCGTCTTAAACTTGAACATCAGTTGCATAAAGCAATCGAAAGAAATGAATTTTCAGTAAGTTATCAGCCTGTGGCAACAGTTAATGATGTTAGCTTTGTTGGTTGCGAAGCTCTTATACGTTGGAATCATCCAGAACATGGTGAGCTATTACCTGATGAATTTATTCAGCTTGCTGAGGAATGCGGGTTAATATTACCAATTGGTGAATGGATGATTACAGCTGTTTGTATGCAACAGCGAATATGGCGTAATGCTGGTTTGAAACCGGTACGTGTGGCAGTAAACTTATCTAGTCGTCAACTTGAGCACCCTGACATGGTAGAAATAATTACTGATCTTCTTAGCAAATATGATTTAGATGTTGAGTGGCTTGAATTTGAAATTACTGAAAGTGCAGTGATGTATAATTCAAGCAAAGCCCTAGAAACACTTGAAAGGCTTAACAAAATGAAAATAAAGTTAAACTTAGATGACTTTGGAACAGGCTATTCGTCTCTTGCCTATGTTAGACGAATTCCATTTAATGTAATAAAAATTGATCGTTCTTTAATAAATAATATGTTAGTAGATCACGAAGATGCGACTATTACTGCAGCTATAATAGCAATGGCTCATAGTCTTAAACTAAAAATTATCGCTGAGGGTGTAACTAATGAACAAGAACTTATCGAACTGCGCAAATTGGGATGTGATGAATTTCAGGGATTTATGTATAGTAAGCCATTAAAAATAGCTGAATTTACTACGTTTTTAAAAGAGCGACAGATCTGTTAGATTTAAAAATATTAAACCAATAAATTTATAGCCAATATGGCGAAGGCGGTTCAAGTCCGACTACTGAAATTGCTGTGCAAGAATACATTGAAAGTTTATCAAAATAAATTTTATTTTTGTAAGTAGTTTGTAAGTTAGTGTTATGGTAGAAGAGAGTATGCATAAGCAGCTCTTTAACTCGACTAATATTGCTGGTATCGATTTTCGTAATCGAATTATTCGTTTTATTTCTTTAAGCCGTCCACTAATTCGCGAACCTGGTTTAATGGCAAATTTGCTAAATGCTAAGCAGACAGCATCACAATGTAATTCATGCTCATATTGCGCCTTTGCCTATGAAATAGAACCGTTGCGTTGCAGCTATGGTAAGCTTCATAATAACAGAGTAATTACAGAGTATTTAGGGACACTCCCTATTGTTTTTCTTTATAAGTTTTTGGGTCAAGTGAAATTTCGGTACTGAAACTAGCCTCTATTAAATCAATCCGGTTACTGTCAGCGCGCATGACATATTGCTGTGCATTTTCAGTTTTGCCAAAAACCATTGCATCTACAATAGTACCATTTTTAGCTTTAAGATTAATGCGTAAAGCTGGTCGCGCTAGGTCATATTTTTTAATATCGGTTTGAGTGGCTTTATCTGTAACTACTTTGGTAGCTTTTAAACTCCACAAACGATAAAGCAAATCAGTTAGCGTCGCATCTTGTACTTTGGCTTTTTCAGGTAGAATCATATTCCAATCATCAATGCCGTTCTTATCGCTACGTAAAAAGGTAAGCGTTTTATCAGCACTAATTAATTCAAGAGTCTGTACTTGAGAACGAGTGAAATTGAGCACTCGTAAATCACGTAATGTACTTGCTTCAACTAATAATTTTTCAAATACGGTAGTACCATTAATTTCTAAGATTGGATTATCCCCGCTAATCATCGCATAATACTTAGTGTCGTCTTTATTTTTAACTTCTGAAAATAGCAATTGCTTGGGGAAACCGTGATTTAGTGAAAGCGTCACTGCAAGTTTTGGCTTATCAAGACCGGTTAGCTTTAATTTTTCTGGCGTTGCTTGTTCAGCAATGAATGTTGTTGCAGTCACATTAGCCAACTCAGTTAAGATGCCAGATATTGTTTCATTATCAGCAATTGCGTTAAGTGGCTGCAGCATTCGCCAGTTATTAGTATCAACTTGCTCACAAATATATTTAGTTTTATCGAGTTCAGTTACCGTTATTTTTTTAATATCGTTTTTATTAAAAGTTAGCAGTTTTTTATTACGTAATTTGAAAAGGTCTTGGTCAAGTTGATATTCAAGTGTACTTGCCACCATAAATATTTTTTCACTGCCGGTACGTTCAACGTATAGTGAGTCATCAAACGAATTTTTAATACCAACTAAAAGAGTTTCTTGCTTCCCTTGCGTATCGCTAAGCTTTACGCGAAATCGCGGTGAATTAAGACCAAAAATGTTGCGGTCACCCACAACACCTTTGTTGTTGGTTAAACTATTTTTTTTATTTTTATTTTCCAGAGATAATAGTTCATTAATAATGGAAGTAATGGTTTTATTATCAGCCTTGGTTTTAAGTGGTGTAATTAAAGACCAGTAGTTATTGCCATCCGCAGTTTTTTCGTGAACTAAATTAAAATTACCATTATGGTTAGTTAGTGAAATTTCTTTAATAGAGTTAGAATCTTTAAAGGAAAAAACTTTAGCCGCAGCATTTAATGCTTGTTCTTGTTGTTCGCTATTACTGGTTTGCCAAAAGGCAATCACGATTGCACCGCCACCGAGTATTAAAGTTACAAGTAGCCCCAAAAGCCTTTTTTGCATGAGGGTCATGGCTATTTTGCCTCTTTTCAATTAACTAGCGTTTACGACGGGTTAACACGATACCTAAACCAAAGGCGACTACCAAAACAGGGAAAATATCAAGAGAGAAAAATTTTATTTGCGCCATTTGCTCGCCAGTAAGAAATAGTTGGCTGGCTGCTCGGGATTTTGGTCTGATAGCGATACGGCTTTGTTCTTGGGCCAACCAATGAATCATGTTAATCGCTAAATCACGATTACCTTGAACATTTAAATATTTGTTATTGATCCATTCACTATCACCAACAACTATGAGATGACTTTCATCGCTACGCTTTTTAGCGGTCTCACTGTCACTGATGGTTTTTGTTGCTGTGATAAACACCGATAATGGGGCTTGAAAATCTTTGTCGTCAAATTCAGCCGCGCCACCAACCAATTTTGTTTCACCCCAAGCTGATTCACCAGCCTCTAGTAAAGCGTTAGCTTGTAAACCTTCAATGCCATCACCACTGACCGCCAATGAACGTGTAGTCATAAATACTGCTGGGGCGGTTAAATCTTTAACAATGATATGAGTTTCTTGTGATTGAGTTGGTTGAATTAAAGGAGCGGCGGCGCCAAAGCCAAGCAATCGATTGACCGGATTGGGATCAACAACGATGTCATTATGCGCTTCAATATGCCATTGTTTTAAAAGGCCCAAAAGTCCCGCATCAGTATCAGGTTCTAATAAAACAACCATACGCCCACCCTGATTGAGATACGCTTCAAGAGCCGCAATTTCTGGTGGCAATAAAGGTGATCGCGTAGCTGCTACTACAAGTACAGGGACATTTTCTGGGATGGTAAGTATATCTTGGTTTTCTTCATTAGTAGTTTGAGCTTGTTTTAAATCTTTAGCTTTAAGTTTATCGCCTTTTGCCGCTTCGCGAGCTCGTAGCAGTGAAATTTTTTCGACTCCATAACCTTCAGCTTTTAGAGCATCAGCATAACCTTTATAGCCTTCTTGCGCATCGGCAGTATCAATATCAGGTTCGCCATGACCGGTTAAAAAATAAATGGTCTTGGCTGTTTGCTCAGCAACTTTAATAATAGCGTTGGTTAATTCTTCTTCACTAGTGTCTTTGGCACGAGCCTCTTGTGAGCCATCCGTAATGACAATCCGCGGACCGCGCTCAGTAATTTGATACTGCTGAATTAAATCAGGACGACTTTGTGGATCAATCATTTCAAAAGTAAGCTTGTCGCTGGCATTTTGATATCGGCGCAGGGTGTCTTGGGTGCTTAAAAAGTTTGGTTCATTACTATTTATAAAAGCATAAATCGTAACTGTAGATTTCAAGCGCTCTAATACACCAGTAGTTTGTGGTGAAAGGGTATATAAACCTTCTTCGGTAAAATCGAATTGTTTTGGATTTTTAAATGCAACGTAGTTGATAACCCCAACAACTAATAAAGCAACAATTATAGCGGCGCTACTCATTAGTAATAAAGGCGTTGAGCGTGATCCAAAAAAACGTCGCCAAAAACGAGGATTAACTGCAAGATAAATTATCAGTGAGGCAACCCCAAGACCTATTTTACCCCATAGCAATACCCCACTCTCACCAGTTAAAAACCAAGTTATGGGGGCACTAGCAAGCAGCACAATACCAAAAGCGCCGGTGAAACGTGCTACTGACAAAAAGCCAGAGGTTTGCTGGGTAGTCTGGGTAGTATTGTTAGTTTTTTTTTCTGTCGTTGTTTGTGACGAAGTGCTCATTTAAGTTACTCCGATATTCACTAAATGCCTTCTTAATAACTAGCTAACGATTAAGATGTTTAACGCCAACGTTGTGCTTCGACGACGCGATAAGTAAGAAACAACCCAACAAAAGCGAGCGAAGCATAATAGACAATGCCGGTTACTTTTACGACGCCTTTAATAAAATCTTCAAGATGATTAGTTATTGAGATGTATTCAAAGAAACCTTGCCAAAAGCCTTCTTTGCCACGTGAGGCATAGCCAATTACAAAAAACATTAACAATAATGAAAACGAAGTAATAGCAGCTACAATTTGTGAAGAAGTTAAGGCGCTCGCTAGTAAGCCAATGGCAATAAAGCTTGCCCCTAAGCAGAACATACCAACGTAACCTATAATTACGGTTTTGAAGTCAAGAGGGCTTTGCCCAGCAGCAGCCCCACCATATACATGTAATAATAGTGGAAAAATGAAAGTAAGTGCGAGCATTATAGTCATTATAGTTATGGCTGCGAGATATTTTCCTAAGACTATTTCAGCCGGTCTGACTGGTACGGTCATTAGTAGTTCAAGAGTATTACTTTTACGTTCTTCAGCAAATAAACGCATGGTTAGTAAAGGCAATAAAAATAAAAAGAACACTGAGATGTTACGTAAGATATTACCCATTACGACATCAGTGAGGTTAAGTTGCTGCTGCATCCATGGCTGTTGTGCAGCTTGCATATAGATTTGCTGATATTGTTCAACTAGCGTAGTGAAAAAGAACGCGGTCATCAGCAAAAAGAAGCCGAACAAAGCGTAGCTAACCCAAGTAGTCAGATAAACGCGGATATCTTTACCGGCTATAGTTAAAATATTACGCATATGAGCTCTATGCCTCCGTAAGTTGCAGAAACACCTGCTCTAATGATGCTGCTTCACTGTCATGACGATGTTTGGCGACCAGATCATCGAGTTTGTCATCAGCTACAATGGTACCGTGATTAATAATGATGACACGGTCACAGGTGGCAGCTACTTCTTGCAAAATATGGGTTGAAAGTAACACCGTATGATTACCCGCTAAGCTTTTTACTAAAGAGCGTACTTCACCAATTTGCCGCGGGTCTAAACCAACAGTCGGTTCATCAAGAATCAGCACCTCGGGGTCGCCAAGTAATGCTTGGGCTAAGCCAACCCGCTGACGAAAACCTTTTGACAAAGGAGCAATTAAGGTATGTCGCTCATCGCCAAGCTTGGTTATTTCAACAACGCGCTCAATTTCGCTTTGTAACTTTTTACTGCGCAAACCCTTTAGTTTACCAACAAAGCGTAAATACTCATTAACGGTTAAATCCAGATAAACCGGCGGTTGCTCAGGTAGGTAACCAATGCGACGACGTACTTGCATCGGCTCATCTAGTACATTAAAATCCGCAACTTTGGCTATGCCAGATGTTGCTGGCATAAAACCGGTGAGGATTTTCATAGTTGTGGTTTTACCTGCGCCATTAGGCCCTAAAAAGCCAACTATTTCACCTTTGTTTACTTTGAAAGTAAGCGAATCAACCGCAGTGAGGCTGCGATAGCTTTTGCATAGGCCAACAGTCTCAATCATAACTCCTCCAAATGTACCCCTATAAAAGCGCTAAGCTTTTAATGCGATGACAACCCACGATGTCAAGCGTGTATTTTTAAAAATAGCTAATTTGTTGGGTGAAAATTGTTAAAGGTTTTTAAGCCTTTTTAATCAGACTGGTTTTGGTGGTAATTTATATAATCTTCGTGGTTTGATTTATTAAATTTTTCAGAATATCTATGGTTAATGTACATTACTAGGTTCCGATGCATAAACTTTGTTATGAATATAGGCATTTTTTCTGCTAAATAAAGATTAAATTAAAATTTATTTACTGGACAGAATGAAACAAAAAATTAACGATCCAGCACAAAATGCAGCCCGCGAAAAACGTTTTGTGGCATTAACTTCAGTAATTGCAGCGGTAGTGCTTACGGCAGTAAAAATTATTGTCGGCATTAACACTGGCAGCTTGGGTATTCTCTCAGAAGCTGCTCACTCTGCCATCGATTTAGTTGCAGCATTAGTAACTTTTTGGGCGGTGCATGCCGCTTGCAAACCCGCTGACCGCGAGCATACCTATGGTCATGGCAAAATTGAAAATATCTCGGCTTTATTTGAAACTTTATTGCTTATTGCGACTTGTGTTTGGATCTGCATCGAAGCCATCGAACGCTTGGCCTATAATCCAGTGCACGTTGACCCCAGCATATGGGCTTTTGCGATTATGGTCGGCTCTATTATTATTGATTTCTCACGATCACGCGCGCTAGCACGGGTTGCCAAAAAATATCAAAGCCAAGCTCTTGAAGCCGATGCTTTGCATTTCTCCACAGATATCTGGTCATCCGCCGTAGTTATTATCGGCTTAGTGTTTGTACGTCTTGGTGATGCCCTGGGTATACCTTGGCTTGGGCAAGCTGACGCCGTCGCTGCCTTAGTTGTTGCCGGTATTGTGGTGTGGGTAAGTTTGCGTCTTGGCAAACGTTCGCTTGACGATTTGCTCGATGCGGTACCGTCACATATGCAAGAACTAGCGATGCAAGCCGCCGCCTTAGTTGAAGGTGTGCGCTCGGTTACTCAAGCTCGACTGCGACGTAGTGGACCTCAAGTATTTGTTGATCTCACTTTAGCAGTAAAGCGTGATTTTGCATTTGAACGCGCTCATGAAATTGGAGATGCGGCAGCCATCGCGGTAAGCAAAGCCATACCCGGTGCTGATGTGGTGGTGCATGTTGAGCCAATTCAAAGTGTAGATGAAAATCTTACCACCATTACGCGGTTAATTGCCGCGCGCTATGGTTTAGGCGCTCACGCAATTAGTATTGAGACTCACCAAAACGGTGAGTCAATTGAAGTGCACCTTGAAGTTGATGAAAATCTCACCCTTTTACAAGCACACTGTCGCGCCAGTGATTTTGAGCATGCTTTAAAGAGTGCAGCTCCAAAGTTAATTGAAATTACCACCCATATCGAACCGACCGGGGTTCATTCGGCAGTACGTAATGGTGAGCCGATAGAAAACCAAGAAGTATTAGTTTTAATTGAAAAGTTAAAATCTAGCGTAGCCTTGCCATTTTCGGTGCATCATTTGCGTATTCGTAGTGTACAAAATGAAATTGATATTTCGTTTCATTGTACTATAGACGGTCAAACACCTATTACCGAAGCTCACTCATTAACCGAACAAATCGAGAATAGTCTACGTGAACAGTTACCCAATGTCGGTCATGTGCTTATTCACGTTGAGCCACCGGGACGCTGTGGATAATTTGAAGAACAAAAAACGTTATTACCCTAAAACCCGTCGCGCCTGTTCAATGTCACTTTTTATCTGCGCTTTTAGAGCGGTTACATCAGAAAAATTTATTTCGCTACGCAGGCGATCAATAAGCTCAATGGTCATTGCGGTACCATATAGCGGCCCGCCTTGGTATTCAGGAAAATGGGCTTCGATTTTTAATTGGTCGCCACCAAAAGTGGGGGTGGTACCAATATTAACTACCGCTTCAAACAAGCCAATATCGCAAATTGCACGGCCAGCGTAGACACCCGATGACGGTATTAGCTCATAGTGAGTATCTAAATTGGCCGTCGGAAAACCTAAACCTGTACCACGTTGTGCTCCTCGTAAAATCACACCGGCAAGCGTAAACGGTCGACCCAGCAACATGGCTGCCCCACGTACGGTGCCCGACCATAAATATTCACGAATTTTGCTTGAACTAACGGTTATGTTATTAACCATATGAGTAGCTATTGAATGCACGCTATAGCCAAAAACATTACCCCACTCAAACAGTTTTTGTACATCACCGCTTTGTTTATTGCCAAATGTGAATTTATTGCCGACAACAACATGTTTGGCCTTGACTTTGGTTGCCAAGGTGCGTGCGAAGGAATTGGCGCTTTGTCGGGCAAACTCATCAGTAAAGGGCTCAATTAAGGTGGTGCCAATTCCCATTGCCTCAAGTCTAGCTAAACGTACAGATAGTGGTTCAATTAACTTAGGCGCATTGGCAGGTTGAGTTATTTTTAAAGGATGCGGATCAAAAGTATAGACTAAGCTAGGCAACCCGGTAGCGGCTGCAATAGCTTGAACTTTATGTAGTAAAGCCTGATGACCCAAATGAACACTGTCAAAAACCCCAATGCCAACTACGTAAGAGTCACCACCGAGGTCGTAATTATAACTGCCACGCAAAACTCGCATCTTGGTTTACTTTACTAGCGTTAACTTGACTTGCTGCCAAGTGGGATATGCTACTTAACGCGGTGTGGTTATATAGTACCGTAAACATCGTTAATATTGAAATTAACACAGAACAGACAGCGCAAATACATGTTTGTCGCGATGCTGATTTGTTGGGTCGCTATTGGGGACGGGTGTTTACGGTTAAGTCGGTTGATGAGTTGCTACACGAATTCATGCAGCTGGCAGAACATAATATTACAGAGAGTTATTGTCGTCTGGCGCCGAATGGTTGGCTGCTGACAGCGTTACTTATGCAATTAGGTCAGCATTTTTTGAATCAACACCTAAGATAAATAATACGAAATTGTTGCTATCAATTTTAGTGTTAAAACGAAAATATTGCTTATTTCTGATGTATAGCCAAATAAGCCAGTAATATTATTAATTTAACAGTATCTGACATTTATTTAACGGGATACGGGGATGAAAGCACTGTATGAACAACTATCTTGACTATTGGCAAATATGAAGCATACTTCATAAATGCCAACTGATTGGTTTTATAGAACTTTTGAGCAATATTGGAATGACAACCCACCTGAAGCACTACGTCTTTTTCCAGTTTGGTTGCTGCTTGGTCCAAGGCAAGTAGGAAAAAGTTCGCTTTTAAAACGCTGTGGTGCCAAACGCCAATATATTAATTTAGATGATTTAGCTACACGCACTCGTGCTAATGCCGACCCTATTCTGTTTGCTCGTGAACTTCAGCCACCTTTAATAATTGACGAAATTCAATATGCTCCAGCGTTGTTATCGCCAATTAAACAAATCGCGGACGCAACTAATACCCCAGGTGCGGTGTGGTTAACTGGCTCACAAAGCTTTGAAGTGATGCTTAACGTACGAGAAAGTCTCGCTGGTCGTGTCGCCATTATGAATTTATTTGGGCTTTCAGATAATGAAAAGCTGCTTGGCGATGAGCAACATGAACCAGCGGCATACTTTGAAGCTATGTTGCGTACTGGGTTTCCCAAACTATGGCCTAGTCGTGATTTGCAAACTCGCGACTTATATCTATCTAGCTATGCACAAACTTATATTGAACGTGACGTTAGAGAATTAATGCAGATTGATCGTCGCCGCGAATTTGAAACGTTTTTGCGGTTATGCGCTTTACGCACAGGCGCAATTGTAAATTATGATGAATTAGCACGTGATACGGGTGTATCATCAGCCACTATAAAAAGTTGGTTAAGTGTTCTTGAAGACAGTTTTCTTATTCGCTTATTGCAACCTGAATATGATAACCGCAGTAAGCGACTCATAAAACATCCAAAGTTATACTTTCTTGATATTGGGCTTGCAGCATATTTAGGTGGTTATAAAAATGCGGAAACCTTACGCTTAGGTCCGCAAGCTGGTGCTGCTTTTGAAACTCATGTTCTGTCAGAAATTTATAAATATTTTAAACATAATATACTAGAAGTTGATATCCGTTTTTGGCGAACGCGCGACGGGCATGAAATAGATTTTATCGTAGAAGCCGCTGGTAACAAACTACCTATTGAGGTCAAGCTAGGTATGCCACGTATACAATCACTACCAGCTTTGCCTAAAAATATTGCCAGCAATTGGCAACCGGCACAAATAGTATCACTAGCAATTACCCAACGTCAGCAATTATCAGATGATTGGTTGATAACCCCCCCTTGGAAGCTGAATTTAACAGCCCAATAGCGTACCTGTTAATTGTGCTTAGCATCGTTATTAGGGGCACCGTTATTAGGTTATAGGGGTTATAGGGGAGGTTATAGGGGACACTTTCTTAAAAGATTCCTAGTTTTGTCGACTCCAGAAGGTCCAACAAAGACACAGTTAGTCTTATCTTTGATAAAGTTTAAAGTAGCCGCTTGCATAACAATTTCGCGGTCAATCGTTTTAGGATAATCAAAGTCGTAATTATCCAAACTAGTAAGAGGAAATAT
>JAFGEK010000027.1 GCA_016931625.1 Deltaproteobacteria bacterium
GGTGTCCCTAAATGTCTCCCGTCGATCTTCACGAAATTCGCTACTTACGACCGCGTGCTCGCAAAAATCCTGCCTGCGACTTGCCACTAGCAAGCCTCAGCATGATTTTGCTGCGCGCGCGTCCATCGTTTACGCGGCTTTCGTGAATCTCTCGGTCCAACATTTAGGGACACCCCCTAATTACATTCATCATTCATCAGTTTTTATTACCGTTTATCGGCTCAAATTACCATCTGTCGCATCATTATCGCTACTTAATAACCTCATGATTTACAGTAAAATCCACAAGGAGGTTATTATGAACCGTTTACTCAATAAGTTTTTAAACATCACTGTTACTATCGTAACCATCGTATGTAAGGCAAACACTAGTTCAGCAAGTCATGAAGATATTGCATATAACAATGCTTTTATAGCTTTCAACCAGGCCAAGGCTGGAGATAGTGATGCCGTAAAAAAAGCAACAGATTTGTTTTGTCAACTTTCGCAGCAATACCCACAAAATCCATTATATCGAGCATATTGTGGATCAGTAACCACCATGCAAGCCAAAAATGCATGGTTTCCAATGACAACGAACTTACTAAACAAATGCTATTAAATCTAACCAATTATTTAATACACATCACCTGCAAATTGCTTTTCTTGATATTCAAATGCCGGGTATTAATGGGCTTGAAGTTGCACGCCGTATCACCTCTGAATGTCATGTAGTATTTATTACGGCTTTTGAACAATATGCGATCGAAGCCTTTGAACAGGCCGCGATTGACTATTTGCTTAAGCCAATAACTAATGAACGTTTAGCTACTACTGTTGCCCGATTAAAACAGCAGCTTTTGCAAACACCTCATGATATACACAATGTACTTGATAGCTTAATCCAACAATTAAAACATCATCAACATATAGTGAATGTAAGCCGCAGCTACACTAGTCGCTTTAAACAAATGTAGCTATTATTAAGTATAGATGTTGTTTATTGGTAGCAAACAAAACGCCGCGCGTCTGCTGCTGATGGTAAAGTATAAATACCTTGCTCGCTGTTCTGCGTAACCCCTATACCATTTGGCACAAAAATACGACCGTGCGTACCTGGCTGGCCATTTGCGCCGCCACCACCGCCACCGCCGCAGGCCATAAAAGCGCTCTCATTTTTTTCGAAAGCTTGTGTTGCACTACCACCAACAACACCGCCGCTGGCGCCACCATTAATAACAGTTACTTTTTGTTCACTCCATTGCGGGCAACTGCCAGCGCCACCCGCACCACCATTGCCACCTTCTCCACCACTAACTGAAATATTTAAATTACTAAGTGTTTGATTAGATAAAATAATAACTGTACCGCCACCAGCTCCAGCAGCACCAGCACCGCCACCACCGCCGCCATAACCTTCCCAGCAGTCTCTCTTTGCGTCTATTGCACGACCAGATTGACCATTACCACCTTTGCCACCATCACCACCTTTTGAAATAATCGTTGCTTGGCCATTCTCGGCAACCGTAATAGAATTTGCAATTAAGAATATTATGCCGCCACCAGCAGCGCCATCTTCTCCGGCTGTCTCACAGTTGGTATAATAAATGATATCTACATAATCGCCGTTTTTATCCCCTTTGAGCTTTGGTTCTTGATCACCTACTAAATAAATATTGTCCGGTGATCCACCATTACTTAATCCACCCGCACCACCATAACCCCAATAGCTTTTGTATGACGCGTCACTTGTTGTCTCAGTGTGGTAATCTTTTGATGCTGAGCAACCACCGCTAGCACCAGCAGCACTACCAGTACCGAATAAAAGACGTTTGGCTTCGTTTTCTATGGGCGCCCCCTTGGGACTTACTGGGCAACCTCCACCACCAGCGCCTTCTTGTCTCCAAATACCACCACCATAAAAGCCATTACCACCATTGCCGGCACCCTTTCCTCCTGCACCTGCTCCAAGTATCTCTGAAGGAGTAGTACAATTCATGCTGCCACAACCACCACCGCCACCACCGCCACCACCACCACAAAAGCCTTCAGCCGCTTGCAGATATCCGCCAGATGCGCCACCACCAGCACCAGTGCCTACTGGTGATTCTCCTGCATATGGAGAATTTTTAGCATAATCATAAATAATACTACTATCAGATGCTTGCCCTCCCTTACCCCCGTTACCATCAGTACCTATTGTAAGTTTACCACGATAGGTTTCAGGCCCATAAGCACCACCTGCAACTCCCCCACTAAACCCACTAGTTGACATATTAATTTGAGCACCATTACCCAACGTTATTGTATTGGCGCTCAGTGCTAACACTCCACCGATTTTCAAAGAGCTATCCCACGCTGGTGCCACCAATTGTACCCCCTCTTCGATTAAAACATTCTTATGTTCTTGAAACTTAACTAATTGATGCGCATAGGCTACTCCATTTGGGTAGCTATTTCGTGGGGGATCTTTGAGAGTTATGGTATTGCCACTAACCGCTTTAATTTCGTGAACCTCCCACTGACCTGCAAGATTTGATTCCGTAGTGTTATATTTATGTACCATCGTGATCAGCAAAACAACATCATTTGGTGAAAAATCTGTAGCAGCAGCTTTGTCATTCCATGTTACATTCACTACAGTATAAAAGCCGTCATCACTGGGGTTAGCTTCAATCACTTTTATCGATTTAACCGGTAAGGGATTATTATCAGTATTATTAGCATCAACAGTTAAATCACCTAATGCGCACTTGCGCAGCGGATTGCAAAAAGAAGGTTCGCCACCACAGGCCCAACCACTTACAACTTGACAATCTACACAACCTTCAGTTGTGTAATTGCCAACATCACATTTCTCATCAGCAATTATTTTGCCATCGCCACAGTTAGGTTTGCAATCATTAATGGCCGAACATATCCAACCATCTTCTACCTGACATTGATAACAACCATCTCCTGATTGGTCATTATTATCTTCGCATTTTTCAACGCTAAGCAATATGTTATCACCACATATCGGGGTACAAGCAGCGCCATTGTAAATACATGACCAGCCATCATTTTTTGAGCAACCTGAACCTGTGGCGGCATTAGGATGAATATATTGATTATATGGCATGCAATCGCCGCCGCCATTTATTTTAGGGTCATTACCTGTCCACGTTATGCATTGAACATACCCGTCACCGTCATGATCAATCTCGTTATCCGGCACTACACCGTCGCAGTCATTATCAAGACCATCGCAACTCTCAGTAGCTGCGGCTAAACATTCACAGCCATTGCTATGTAAAGTATCAAGGTCGACATAAGAGTCTTTGCAACCAACTTCGCTATTGTAATCACAAAAAAATGCGGTATTTGCTTCATTACCAACGCAAATGCTTTCAGCATTTTTTACTTTTGCAACACAATTATCACCACAAACACTGCAGTTTTCAGGGGTACCTAATTCACCGCAAGTTGGTGCCTGGCACTTACTCCAAGAACCATTACTCTCACAGATACGACAACCATGTTCACATAAATCATCGCCATCAATACAAGGCAGAAATGCGCCGACTGGGGAACATGAACCATCTACCGATTTAACTTTAGGTACACATATATTATCAAAAGGCCTACATATAAAACCCTCGATACATTGGCCATTTTGACACGGACGATCATAAACACCAACATCTTTGTTTTGACAGCTAGTCACTGCTAGAGGCGCCACAAAAATGATTATAATTTTTAATGTATGGTGCCAAAAGCATTCAACTATATAATTATAATAAATTTTTGCATTCATGAGAGCACTATAGACTATTACATCATACTTGTCGCCAGTAAACTGCGCTTGAAAAATTCTTCTTTGATTTCAGTTAGTTATTTAAATAATAGAAATGCTTATTAAAAAATGCTCAAAAATATATTGTTAAAATAAATTATTGACCTATAGGGTCAACTACGGCATCGCGAATACTTAATGCATATTCTTTGTATAACCCCGATGTATCCTGAAGCAAAAAATCCTGCTTTTGGCATATTTATCCATAATCTTAATCAACAGCTTAGCAAGCAGTCCCATACCATCGAAGTCCTGCACCGCCCTGATGGTGATCGCGGTATTTTCTCATATCTACATTTGCTCTTTACGGCGTTGCGCTATGCTTTACAAAAGAGCAAACCAGACATTATTCATGGTCATTATTTAGGCCCTGCTGCTTTTATCGCATGTTTATTGGGGATTCTTAAACGATGCCCGGTAGTACTCACCGCCCACGGTAGCGATATTGAAGCAGCAAAGCATCGGTTAATACGCATAGCTTGGCGACTCTTATTTTTTTTCAGTGCTGGTATACATTTTGTCAGCAAACCGCTTATGCTACGCGCCCAAAAACTAATCGGCCCCATAGCAAAAAGCACTTTGGCTTGGCCTTTAGGAATTGATACTGCTGTTTTTCAACCTCATCCCCTCAAAAAAATTACCTCGTCACCTTTACAGTTACTTTGCGTTGGTCGTCTATCAAAAGAAAAGGGATGGGATGATACTATAGCTGCAATCGCGCGTTTACGAGATTCGGGACACGATGTGGTATTGACAGCTTGCGCTGATGGTGATCGCCGATGGTTTCATCAACTTTTAAACAAATATAATGTTGCTTCTTTGGTAACCCTGACCGGTTTTCAACCTCCAACCGCACTTGCTAAAATTTACGCCCTTGCACATCTGCTTTTAGTTCCTTCATGGCGTGAGGGATTCGGTCTGGTTGGGCTTGAAGCAATGGCTGTGGGTACGCCGATAATAACAACCGGCGTGGGGGGAATGGGTGAATATATTCGTGATAGTTTTAACGCTCTTGTAATACCTGTGCATAACCCGGTTGCCCTTGCTGACGCAGTATTGCAACTTGCTAACGATCAAAAATTATATTCTCAACTATATAAAGGAGGCTTACAGACAGCCGGGCAATATAGCGTTGCCCATAGTGCAGAAAAAATCACCAAATTTTTTCAACAAATTATAAACTCAATTGCATAGCGAGCTAGTGCGGCCTAAAAGACTAATACCGGATATGTAAAAGGGGATAGCTCTTTCATTTTTGGCATATTTTAATTTGCTACTATTCACTTTGGTGCAGGTACGCTACAAATTAACTTATGCGTATACTTATCACAGGTGCAACCGGTTTTATTGGTGGCGCTATCACTCGGGTTTTATTAGCTAACGGTTATAATTTACGTACGGTATGCCGTAATCAGCAAAAGGGTAAAGCACTAGCTGCCCTCGGACTTGAGATCCAAAGCGGCGATTTACATAACCACGAAGTAATGCAGCGTGCTGTAAAAGATGTTGACCTAATCATTCATGCCGCTGGTTTAACTATTGAACCAACACCTGGTGATTTCAATCATGCCAACATTGAAATTACACGTTTGCTATTAGAAGCAGCGGCTGCAGAGCAAAATCTACGGCGGTTTGTTTTCATTTCTTCAATATTTGCCTGTGGGCCAGCACCAAAAGATAACGACCTTACTGAAACAACTCTTTGTCACCCCGTTTCAGCCTATGGACGTAGCAAATATAAAGCCGAATCTTTAGTTAGAGCTTTTGCAGATAGCTTTAATTTTACTATCATACGAGCTCCTTTAGTATATGGTCCTGGCGATCGCAAATTAGGTCCATTATTTAAAATGGCCAAATTTGGTCTGCTACCTACAGTGGTAAGTGAGCATACTCGTGTTTCATTACTACATATCAACGATTTAGCCGAAGGCACAATTTTAGCGGCGCTGCATGATAAAGCAGCTAATCAGACCTTTATTTTCGCTGAAGAGCCAGCGCCAACCGTAAAAGAACTCTATGATGTTATTAGTAAAACTGTTGGTAAAGAGGTTACCATTATTCATATACCAGCAATTTTGGCTTTAGGTGCAGCATTGGTGGCTGAAGGTGTTGCACGCGCTAGCCGCCGTTCTTTCGTTTATAATCCTGATGCTTTAAATGATTTATTAGGTGACAATTGGCAATGCAGCAGCAAATTTGCAAAAGAAACCATCAATTTCTCAACACGTATGCAGTGGCAACAAGAATTTTCGCATTATCTAAAATAGACACTACCAGGTAATTTTTCTATAAAGTAGCCAGTTTTATTAAGTCATGATACTGATTTATATGTGAACAGCAGAACTGTACGAACCATTAAATCTGCTCCGCTTGGCTTTGCTTTAGCAAGTATCGCTGATAACGACGAACGTCTTGAACCGATAATTAATCAAAGTCCACTTTCTCTTGAAATTCTCTGGCGCTCCTCTTGCAGACTTAAACCAGGAGATTGGCTTGAACGTCTGCGCCTCTTCACTAATGGCCGTTGCTGTTTTGATGGACCAGCACTTTTACGAGCAACCACTGAAGTCCATCACTCAGATCTTGGCGATGGTACATTACTCGCCCTTGAAGTATGTTCCACTGATTTTCAGAGTGAGTTAGCTGACATAGATGTTTATAGTGATCCTGAAATCATCACAGATACTATTATTAATTTAATCTCCGCCAATGTACTGTTAACCATCGAACGCCCTGACTTAAAACCCAACCTTTCACCAATAACAGCTAATATTTGCGAACGCTGCTCTGCGCATCATAGCGCCACGAAGGGTTTAGTACTTAAACTTTGCAATAGCTCTTTACCAACAATGCGACGCGGTAAATCAGTTGCTCTGCAAAGCGATGTCTACGGCACTCGCTTGATTCTAACAACAACCTATAGAGCTAGACGTGGAGAATTAATTTATTTAGATTGGCCTGAGTTACTGCGTATTTGGTGGCGACGCAGTGCTGATCGCCTGCTTACTGATGATGTCGCACTTGCTTGTGACCTAATTTTGCCAATCACCGGTGAAACCGCTATTCGCCCAATTAACAATCTCTCGGCAACAGGCGTAGCTATTAACTTAGCACCGAGTGATGCATTGCTGGTAGGTATCAAAATTGAACACCTCTCAATTACCCTACCTGATGGCTCTATTACTGCACATGGTACTGTGCGTAATATTCACATCGATTTTGATGGTAGTCTTATTGCTGGCATTGAACTCCTTCCCGACGATAATCGCAGCCGTGATCTACTGCGTGATTTTGTACAAAAACAAGTACGTTGGTATATTCATTGTGCGCGCCGCAAAGACTTAGAAGAATTATGGCCGCTATGGGATGCTCTTTCGCTCTTCTCACGTGGTCATGCAGCACTTACTCCGGGAGCCGCTGTTATAGAAGCAGGCCGTAAAGCATTATTAGATCGTGGGCGTGATTTAATGGTTGCAGTAGTCGGCACCAGTGAGGGTTCTCACCAAGGTACTGCTGAAATAATACGAACATATAGTCAAACCTGGACGTTGCAACATTTAGGAAAACTCCCTGGTTCTCCACTAACAAGTGAGCAACTAATTGTTGCGGCATGCGAAGAAGCTTTAAGACATCAAAACTTCGGTTGTTTGCACGCTTTATGTGAGCCCAGAGATGATGACCCCTTGCTTGCAGCAATAAATAGAATACAACTCAGTACTGCTGAGGTGACTCAAAGACCCTGTGCTTTGTTTAAACCTATTGAATCGCTAAACTTTGTGCCACTACGCACTGATGAATTACATGCACCCGATGCTGATGAATGCGACTGGTTAACTACACGCCTTGCTGCAATGCATACCAAACGCGAGCTTTTTGCACTTGATTTAAATCTTGCTGAACTTGAATTGTCATCAATAAGCGCAGCTTATCGAAATATTGGTCTAAGCCGCCGTCGTGATTTACGTATAGCTATAGGGGTTACTGGCCCTAATGGCTTTGCTTTATTTGAACATACCTCACGCGGTGTTAGTTTGACTGGCTATGGCGATATCGCTCGTCTTTATTGCATTGTGAGTGATCAACAATCACAAATGCATACTCTATCAGTTCTTGCCAAAACAGCAATTGCCCTTGCCCGCTCATGGAGTTCTAGTCCATTGCTGCTTATTTCAAAAGATTATGTATCAATACTACAAGAATTAGGTTACCTATTAATTGGCCAACGTATAGAACTATTAATTACGCGGGAGGCGGTGATTCGACTGGTTGGTCACCTACGTCTTCATGCTTAGCATCACTTATGCTTCGTTCATCAAAATCTTGAATAATTCGCGATAAAATTAAGCGCATGCGCGAATAATCCATTAATGCTCCGGGTTCAGTTATATTTTGAAAGCGAACATTATAATCACCGCTTTCAGTATTGAAGGTGATTTCGCATTTAATATCCATAGCGGTTACCCTAATACCTCTTTATATAAAAGCCAAGCACTGTAAGCCGTTTTAGTCTCTGAGGAGAAAAAACGCTGATTTGTTTTGATATGAAAATGTAACAACAATTAATAGAATAATACGGACATTTCCATACATGCGTTGACCGCAACTCAGTTGACATCTAAACTTAACACTATGAGCAATACTACCAAAGAAACCTTATTAGTAGTTGATGACGAAAAAGATGCCTTAGAGCTTTGCGAACGTGTATTTCGCGATAAATACAACATTATTCTTGCCAACTCTGGTGAAGATGCTGTTGAAAAAGCCAAAGAAGTCGAGCCAGCAGTAGCGCTTGTCGATCAGCGAATGCCGGGCATGACTGGTCTTGAATTTTTAGTAGGCTTGCGAGATTCTCGCCCGCGTACTTCGCGTATTGTTATGACCGCTTTTACCGATCTTGAAGACATCGTGGCCATGATTAATCTCGGCCATATTCATGGGTTTGTTCTTAAACCCTGGAATAACCATCAACTTCGAGTAACTGTTAGTCGTGAGGTTGAAAACTTTCGTCGTCAACGCACAATTGACGAACTAAATGAACGCTTAAAACGTGAACATGCTGATATGTTGGCATTATTACGAGAATTTGATCCTTTTTTTGAAGTTCCACAATCAAATAAAACACTTAAACAAACAAAAGTACGCCTAAAGAAAAAAGTTGCAGGTGAAATTGAGCGATTGTTCTTAAAGAAACTTTTAGCTGATAATAACGGCAATATGTCGGCAACGGCTCGCTCAGCACAAATTAATCGTACTTTTCTTTATCGACTTTTAAAAAGACACGGATTGTTGTCACCAAACGTAGAACCTTAATTTTTTGTCTTTAAAGCACTATCAATGGCCTCAAATAATATCTTAGTCATGATCGGCTTAGCGACAACATCAAAAACCAAACCTTCTTTCTGGGCGTTAACAACATCGGGCATTTCAGGATATCCAGTAACTAATAATGCTGGTGCTAAAAAACCATTATCTCGCGCCTGTTTCAAAAAATTAACCCCAGTCATATCCGGCATTGAATAATCAACTAACAATAAATCAACATTTGCTTGTGATAAAATTTGTAAACCTTGTTCTCCCGAAAGTGCAGTTAATATTTTACGATCAGCAAACTTGCGAAAAATACGCTGCATAAATGCGTTGTTAAAGGGTTCATCATCTATGGCAAGAATAGTAATCATGTCATTTGGTTCGCTTGTGCTGGAAGCCATACAGTAAACGTTGAGCCTTTGCCAAGTTTACTACGCACAGCTAGTCTGCCACCATGTGCATCAATAACGGAATAGGAAATCGACAAACCTAATCCCGTACCCTGACCAACAGGCTTCGTGGTAAAAAATGGGTCAAATATTTTTAACTGATCTGATTCGGAAATACCTACGCCATCGTCACTTACATCGATATTTATGCCATTATCATGCAACTTAGCCGCAATGGTAACTGTGCCCTTTTTATCAATTGCTTGAATTGCATTAACAATCAAATTCATGAAAACTTGATTTAATTGCCCTTCATTTCCAATTACTATAGGTAAACCAAGCCTATATTGTTGCACAATATTTATTCGTCCACGTGCTTGATGTTTAACTAGATTGATTGTGGTATCAAGACAATTCTCAATATTTACTGGCTCACGGATTACCTCCGAACCACCACGAATAAATGACCGCAAATCACGAATAATACTAGTTACCCGTTCAGCACCATTGCTGACCGAATTTAAAAGCTGTTTTGTGTCTTCAACCAAATAATCAAATTCAATAGCCTGTTTAAGTTCTTTTATTTTTGCTTGTTGTTTAGGCGAGGTTAACATGGCTTCGATACTATTAATGTGTTCAATAAATTTAACTACATAACTATGTAAAAATTCAATGTTACCATAAATGAAATTAACAGGATTATTAATTTCATGTGCGATTCCAGCAACTAACTGTCCCAAAGAAGATAACTTTTCTGAACGAATTAGTTGCGCACGAGTAGCTCTAAGTTTTTCTAAAGATTGCTCCAATTCTGCCGTACGTAGACGTACTTGTAGAGCTAAATCTTCAGTACGATGCCGCTCTTGTGCCAACATTTCTTTATAGCGTTGTTGAAAACGAGCCTCGGTAGTCACATCACGATAAACTTCAAGAACAAAAACTGCTTCACCCTTTTCATCAGGCAAGGGCATGGCACTTACAATTAATGTACTATTTCGTTTAGGCATACGACCAACAATTCCATCTTCAGGACCAGCAACTATCTGAGAACCGCCATGTATTTCATCCATACGTACAAAACGGTTAGTTCTAAAACAACGCGACGCTAAACAATCTTTGTGACATAGCTCTATTGCAAATAGATTGTGACAACAAATACCTGGAGCACTAGATAATTTCGCTAGACGACGACCACGAACACCAACAGCATGAGCGTAAGCAGCGTTCCAAGCACGTGGCTTTAGATCTCGGTCAACAATGACAGCTGCATCAATTAAACCATCTAACAACGGCTGATAACGATTATATGCTACCGTGGTATTTAACCCCTCGGTTGAGCTCATTTACACCCTAGATACTAGTAAAATCTTTGTTGTATACAAATGCAAAATAGCTTGAAATAATGTCATCAAATTCCATCTTACCACCACAAGATCCACAATCGACCTCAGAAACTTCAGGAATAATACCAGGGGTAATAAGAATTAGAATATTTTCTTCATTGCCGCATGATTCACAAATATATGGGGCTTGCACTGATAAAATGCGCGCTTTTTCAGCAAAATTACTAATCATATTAAGATAAGTAACTACAGCAGGAGAACATTTTTCAAGTTCAATATCGCAATGAGATATTGTGCGAATAAAATTTACCCATTCTCGCACGCCCCAAGAATTTATGTGATTTACACCTGATAAATCAAAACGCACGCGTGATTTATCTGCAAGATTTTCAATAAGTGGACGAAAATCAACATTTTCAGAAATAATCCCCTCTAAACTAACTAAGGTAAAATTTTCGTCCTGACTTATATACCAATTAAGTTGGTCATACATTATTCAATCCTTATAGTGGCATTTTGGCAAGCTGATATTTGCCCAAGATCTTTTTCATTATAATTTGAGGCAATAATTAATACCGATGGTCGCTGCTGCTGACCTGCGATCTTACCCATTAAATTAGATAAATTCTGCTGCATCAATTCGCGATCTGCGATGATAAGATCTATGGTATTCACAAAACCATAATCTTCCGACCCAGCATCAACAATACACGATTTAAAATCACTGTTAACATTAAAAATAATATCTGCAATATGCTGTCGCTCATCAACATTTTTAACCAATATTACAATTTTTTTAGGTATGGTAATCAAAATTTCTACACCTCGATCTATTAATTGACCAAATGTCAATAAAAAATATTTAAATAATTATTATTATGAAATCGTAGCAAACATAGCAGTGTCAAGGATGTCGTGATAGTCTTCTTAGTAATAGCAGCGGAGCGCACCTATGACCCAAGAAAGCATTTCACGGGTAGGTCGCAATCGTCGCTTATTGGTCGTTGATGACGATCGCGACAATATCGAGTTGGTTACTCGTACCTTTCGTCAACATTTTGAAATTCACCGCGCCAACGATGGTGAATCGGGGTTGGATTTAGCTCGCTGTGTTGAGCCAGATGTAATTGTTGCCGATCAACGTCTGCCGAAAATGAGCGGGGTTGAATTGCTGTCAATTATTGAACGTGAACTGCCAAAAACGGTGCGTATACTTGTAACCGCTTATGCTGATATCGAACCTACGATTGCTGCTATTAATACAGCGCATGTGCATTACTTTGCAGAAAAGCCTGTCCATCCTTTAACCTTAGCATCAACTGTTGCTGGGTTAGTGCATCACCAAGAATTAGAAATTGAACGTGAATCTCGTTGGGGGCAAATTACCCGCACGGTCTGCGATCTTGATCATGCCAATCAAATTTTAAGTGAAAGTGAAGAACATTTACAAAAATTAGTCGAACAAAGAACTTTACAACTCAATCGAGTTAATAATGATCTAATACAAGCCAAAAAGCTTATGCAGCAACTATCATTGCGAGATGAATTAACCGGCTTATTTAATTACCACTACTTATTTGAACAGCTTGCTTTTGAGATTGCTCGTGCTCGACGATATATGCGAACCTTTGGGGTTATTCTATTTGATATCGATGCGTTTACTAGCTTAAACTTAAACCTCGGTACCATTACCGCTGATCAAATACTTATTAAGATTGCTCAGCTATTGCAAGGTAATGGTATAAATTTGCGTCAATCTGATTATGCTATCCGCTATGGCAGCTATTCTTTTGGAGTATTATTACCTGAAACCAATTGCCTCGGTACTAGCACTAAAGCTGAGCATATTCGTCAAACAATAGAAGCTTACACTTGGCGTCAAAACATACCTGAACTCATACAAAATCTAACCGTAAGCGTCGGTATTGCTTGTTACCCAGAAAATGGATCTGACCCACAAGAAATGCTTATGGCTCTTCACCATGCACTCGCATTAGCGCAAAAACAAGGCGGAAATTGTATCGCCATTGCAAGCTAGACCAGTTAATCAAGGCATAAACCGGGCTAAATCTCAGTATAACGACGTAGTGCGATAGGATCGCGCAATAATTCCCACATACGCCCGGTTGAAAAAAACCAAGCAATAAGGTTACCACCCAATCTTAAATAATTATCATCTTTAATAGCTTTAGGCTCACGTACAGGTAGTTGTACCTCACCAAGCCAGGTGCTATTACGAGAACCAAGATCCATTACCATCCATTTATTGTTCTTTTTCTGCGGTGGAATAAAAGCCACATGCGCATTGGATATGGAGGCAACAGGAACAACTAAATCCTGGCTCATAGCGCGACCGAGAATGATACCTGCATGACTAGCATCGGTCTGCAATTTACGAATCGGATGGATAAAACTCATACCACCTTCGTATAATTCATAACGTGCAACTTGGGTTTCATTTTCACGTTCAATATTGGCACTAATGAGCAGAGCTTTATCCCACAATTTGCTACGAGTGTAGATTATAAAAGGATTTGGCCATTTGCATTCAAAACCAAAACGACTACTAGTCATTGCTTCTGATTGAAATGGCTCGATATGCAGCGGCAAAACGTCGCGACGGAAGCCTGGAGGATTATTTTTCGAAGAAGTCTTCATAATTTAAATTGGTTAGCATAAATGCAAACAAACGCTATATTTGTAAAGCATTATTGTAAAATAACTTTTACAACTAACTTACATCAATCTCACCAATAATAGCACGAAGATAGGTAAGCTTCATTTATAAACAGTTATACTGTGTTAATATTCAGGAGGCAAACCATGCCAAAACTAGCATTTATCTTAGGATTATTTTTTCTTGAGCACGGACTTATCCCCGCGTCAGCACAAGCAAAATCAACAGTGATTGTCGAACCACAAATTAGCAATCCGCTAGTGCTTGTGGGTCAACCAGCGAAAATTTTCTTAAAAATAGGGCTAACTGGTATTTTGCCAGAACAAGAATTTAGAGCTCCGGTTAATTTAGCCATTGTATTGGATCGTTCTGGTTCTATGAGTGGGCGCAAACTGGCTCAAGCTAAAGAAGCCGCAATTTTAGCAGTTAATCGTCTGACACCTGAAGATACGATTTCAATTGTAGTGTATGGGAGCACGGTCGACGTTATTGTCACTCCACGTCATGTCACTAATAAACGAGCGATTATTAACGCTATTTCATCGATAAGATCTTATGGTAAGACCGCTTTGTTTGCTGGTGTAAGTGTTGGCGCCGAACAATTGCGCCGCTATCTTGATCGTAACCGGGTAAATCGCATTATTTTACTCTCGGATGGTTTAGCAAATGTTGGTCCGAGTTCTCCTTTTGAACTAGCTTCTCTTGGTTCAAGCCTAACCAAAGAGGGTATTTCGGTTACCACCATGGGTTTGGGACTTGGGTATAACGAAGATCTAATGTCACGTTTAGCTATGGCTGCTGATGGAAATCATGTTTTTATTGAAAATTCAAACGACTTACCGAGGATATTCACTCTTGAATTGGGTGATGTGCTTTCTGTCGTAGCCCAAGACGTATATATCGAGCTCAAATTACCAGATTATGTACGCCCTCTGCGCTTACTTGGACGCGATGGATTAATTAACGGCCAAAATATTAGCGCCCATCTCAATCAAGTTATCGCGAGCCAAGAAAAATATTTGTTGCTTGAATTAGAAGTAAAAGCTCCTAATGTTGCACAGCAAAAACCTGTTGCTGAAATACTTTATAACTACCGAGAATTAAATGGCAGTCAGCAATCTGGACATACTACGGTTATGATTGAAGGTTGTGAATCACCAAAAAAAGTTGAAAACTCTCTTAATAAAAGTGTTGTCGCTGCTGCGGTTGAGCTTATTGCTAATGAACAAAATAAATTAGCATTAACTCTTCGTGATCAAGGAAATATTGCAGAAGCTCATCGCGTGTTAAAACAAAATGAAAGCTATCTTAACCAACAAAGCACTAAATTAAAAAGCAAACGACTAAAAGAGCTTGAAAAACAGAATGCTGAACAGTCCAATAACCTTGACGAGCATAATTGGGGACGTTCGCGTAAAATAATGCGTGATATGCAAGTGAAATCATCCACTCAGCGTAGTTATTAAAGTTAAGCAACATGCCACGACGACTGCTATTGGCAATGATCGTTTTATTTCTTGCCCCAGTGCTAATGCTTGCCGTCGTGGCTATTCGTGCCGTTAACACTGAACAAAAAATTATCGAAACACGTTTTGCCACTCTAAGTAAAAATCGCCTTATCGATTTACGAGCTCGGGTAACTACATTGCTTATAACTCGTGCCCGACAGCTTGAAAAATTTTCAATTACAGACACACTAAAACCCGAAGAATTGCGTTCTCTTACTCGCAATATTACTTTTGTAACTCAGCTACTACTCGTTAATAAAAACGGTACTATTATTTATCCCTCACCTAATGCAGCACAAACTAATGCTGAAAAAGAGTTTTTACAGCGTACTGCCCAACTATGGAAAGCTCGTGATTCTTTTATACGTCCCAGTGATATAGCTACAGAGGTTAATCAACGTTCCGGTTGGTATACTTGGTATTGGGAAAATGGTCTCGAAGTAATGTATTGGCGTCGTTTAAATAATCAAACCATTGTAGCTTTTGAAATAAGTCGCCCACGCCTACTTGCTGATATAATAGCAACCTTACCGGTGCGCCAAAATCAAGAATCAGTATCTAATGGTTGTACACGACTTACTGATAGCCGCGGTCAAGCTCTTTACCAGTGGGGGGAATGCCTAGAAACTGATGCAAAGCAGCCCTTTGTTGACATTGCTTTAGATGAACCCCTTGAAGCTTTACGTCTGCAATATTTTACTGCTGCTAACTTTACGAGCAGCATACTAACTAGCAGTCAGCTTGCAATGTTCGCAGGTATTACCGCGGTTGTTTTCACTATCGCCTTATTAGGTGTCTATGTTTTTCGGGAAAACACTAAAACTCTTCGCCAGGCTCGTACTCGTGTTTCTTTTGTTAATCAAGTTTCACATGAATTAAAAACACCACTAACCAATATTCGCATGTATGCCGAAATGTTGTTGTCACGGCTTGAAGATGATCCTGAAGTAGACCCTAACAACGAACATTATTTACGTGTGGTGGTCTCTGAAAGCCAGCGGCTAACCCGCCTAATCGCTAATGTTCTAACCTTTGCTCAACGCGAGCGTAAAGAACTTACGCTTCATCGCTCGGTGCAAGTGTTAGACCAGGTTATCGCAAATGTAATTGAACAATTCGCACCAGCATTAGTGCAAAAACAAATGAATATACGCTTTGATTCAGGGGCGCCAACACCAGCACTTTTTGATGCAGATGCAGTAGCACAAATCACCGCCAACTTAATTAATAATGCGGAAAAATATGCCCGTGCTGGTGGTGAAGTCTTAATCACCACGCAACAACATAAAGCCCAATTACGTATTAGTGTTATTGATCGTGGCGAAGGTATCGCCAAAGAACATGCCCACAAAATATTTGCGCCGTTTACGCGCCTTAGCAATAAAGTTACCGAAGGGGTCTCAGGCACTGGTATTGGGTTAACTATTGCTCAAGCTTTAGCACGTTTGCACGGTGGCGATCTAAAACTTATACCAAGCGACATTGGTGCACATTTTGAAGTAACTTTGCATGCTCCCGAGGTACAAACATGAAAGTCCTGATTGCCGAAGATGATACCAACATTCGTGCCGGCCTAATTGATATTCTCAAAGGTGAAGGGTATGAAACTTTCGCCGCAGCTAATGGTACTGAAGCGCTGGCGTTATTTGTTAGCGAACGACCTGATTTTATTTGCCTTGATATTATGATGCCTGGCAAAAGCGGCTATGATGTTTGTCGTGAAATTCGTAAAACCAACGAAACCATACCTATTGTCTTTATTACCGCTAAGAGCGAAGAAATTGATAAAGTAGTTGGTCTTGAACTTGGCGCTGACGATTTTATTACCAAGCCTTTTGGGGTCAAAGAAGTCATCGCGCGCATTCGTGCAGTTAGCCGACGCTGTAATGCTATGAGTACTCCTGTAAAAACTGATACTGTTTTTTGCCTTGCTGACTTAATGGTGGCACCGCTTGAACTGCGCGCCTGGCGTGGCAATAATGTAATAGAATTAAGCCTGCGTGAAATGCGCCTTTTACGATTGCTTTATGATAATGCTGGTCAAGCTGTAACTCGCGATCAAATTTTTAATGAATGCTGGGGACTTGATTTTGTACCTAACTCACGCACACTTGATCAACATATTGCCCAGCTACGAAAACGTATTGAACAAGACCCAAAAAATCCCCAAATTATTCAAACTGTACATGGAGTCGGGTATCGTTACGAAAAAGGTGATTAATCAGGCTAGTGTAAACGAGACGTTAAAACTATTTTTGTGTGTGCGTGATGATATATTCACGTAGAGCTTTGTTGATGCTGGTTTGATAGGCCCCCTTACGTGCTTTAAACCAGGCAAGAACATCACGATCGACACGAATTGAAATGGATTGTTTTAGGGGTCGGTAGAACTTGCCACGTACCGCGTTGTCCCAATCCTCGATTTCGGGGATATCGCTGAAATCTAGCTCGCTGTCTGGCTTCAAAGCCAAGGCTCGAGCTTCGGCATCTAATTGAGCATCGTTTTCTTGTTTTTTATTTTTGCCGTTCATATGCTTCTCGTTCTTGTCGTGATGCGCGTCGCGCCGAGATGATGCGGATGACATCGATTTCCTCCTCATTTTCACTCTGCTCTGTGTAAACCACGAGTAAAATAACGATACCACGGACCAGGCCGGTTGTAACCCAACGTTGCTCACCATAATCGAAACGCTCGTCAATTTTGGTTAAGCAACGCGGATCTTGAAACACCTCTATCGCCAGTTCGAAGCTGACACCGTGTTTGAGCACGTTGAGCCGACTCTTCTCTTCGTCCCAAACAAAGTCATTCACTTGGTAAGTGTATACAATTTAGTATATACATGCAAGAGTTTTTAATACCCTTTGTTATAATATCCTTTGTTTTAATACCCTATTTTTTGGGTTAACTCTCTAAGTCTCTATCGCGGTCGCGATGCAGCTCTTTTTCTTTGACGGAAAAAGGTGTCACCCACTGACATATGATAGCTCATGAGGCCTTGGGTATAATTCGCAAACCATTTGAGCTTGATAAGTTAGCAAATACAATTAATGACGCATTGCATTTATAAAATTCGCAAAAAATTTAAAAAAATTAGCACCAATTTACTACTAAGTGACGATAAGAGTTGTGAAAAAACAACAAATAAATCAATAACGATTTTTTAAAAAAAATGCTTAATGCTTAACCAGCAATGTTTACAATAAAGTGGAGTGATTAAATGACTGAATCAATAGGTACTATACATAGAGGGGCACCAGATAGAAAGATTGCTAGCGATGACAAAAACAAGTTAATGCAAAATAAAGCAACTGCTGGGAAAGCCGATCAAATTGATAAAGCTAGAAGACATAGACGAAACAAGGGCCACAAATTCGTTATTGTCACTTGTCCGGCTGATAAAACTACTGTCCGTTGTCCCATTCTCACTGGGCAAGATGGTCGCTTAATTACAGCAAAATATAACCCACTTATTAGCCTACAGCCTGGTGTTTCGCCGCAAACTCAAAAAATAATATTAACTGCCACTCTGCCTAATAGTGCAGCAAAAATTAACCCTGCAACAACGCCAAACAATAGCCCTGCACCAATAACAATAACTACGACATCGCAACTAGGAGAGGTGGCAACTCTTGGTGCTGCAGGGGCACTATATAGAATTTTAGACAATTTTGGGGATATCAAAGTAACCAAAGAAGGGGATACGCTGCAAAGTTATGTCTATGACCCAAATGATCAGCCAGCAGCTGAATTCACTAGCACCAAATTTAATTATTTAGCCTTTGGTTCATTTGGTACCTATGGCTGGCACGGCGCTGGTGTTCCAACCACGCCGCTTTTGTATAAAGATTTGCCCGTAATGCAAATTAATATCGCTGAAAATACTGCTGAAGCTGGCTTAACAACGACGGCTTTACTTAGAAACAAGCATGGCGGGCATGGAAGTGTTGATGGTAGAGACTGGAGAAAAAAAATTATTCAATGGAAAGAGGGAGACTATGTTCCCGAAATTTCACCTCCTCCAGAACCTGATGTAGACATACCTACTACCGATACTCCTCAACCATCTGAATTTGCAGCCGCTAACCTGGCTTGGCTTACTGCTTTCGCTTCAGGTGATGATTGGATTTCTATTTATGACCCAAACCGTTGGAATAAATTACATAAAAAACCTACGCCTACAGATGATGGCAATCCAGAGAAACAACCACCGCCTCCACAGCCATCTCCTACTTCTCAGTTTACAGCTAGCAGCAGCTTTAGATATGGCCCATACGGCTCGATATCCTGTTTAGCTAGCAATGGCAGCAATACATTTAGTATACCATCTTATAATTTTCAGGTGAGCGGGCTTAGTGCATCGGTTGAAAAAGCCCTGCAATCTAAGACTTTTTGGGCTGGATGTGCGGGAGTCATTGGTGGTATCATTATCTACTACTGGTGGGTCCCTTTGTTGGCACTATAGATTCTCCTCAATCATCAACCATATAACTTATTATCATCCTTAATAGGGGGTGTCCCTAATTCATTTTCTGGTTGTTAATCACTAATAGTTGTAGTTAAGCTGTCTTAATTACAATATGACTACAAGCCGCCTTGCTCCTCTTATTGCTCTTATCTCCTGTGCTACTTTGCTGCTTGAACTAACTATTGTACGCTTGCTTTCCGTAGCTTTATGGTACCCTTTTGCTTTTGTAGCGTTAGGTACCGCTTTGCTTGGCTTTGGCATGGCGGCAGTCAGCTTGGCGATAAGCAAATATTTACAACGTCTTGATGCCAAGCTTATTTTACGCAGCGCTGCGCTTTTTTTTGCCATCGCTAGCATTGGTGGCTATCCGCTCTGGAATGCCTTGCATGCTGATCCGGTAAGCATTGCCATGGCGCCAAAACAAATATTTCTGGTCGCTCTCTTACTTATCTTGATCACCTTGCCATTTATTGGCGCCGGTTTATTTATGGCGCGCGCTTTTGCACTAAACAGTCGCTCCTCGCCAATTTTATATGCCGCAGATCTTAGCGGCGGCGCTCTAGGAGTAGTTACTTACACCCTCATTTTTCCATTGCTCGGCCCTGGCACTTTGGCATTTGTCGCTGCCTTAGCAGTTTTAGTTGTAGTCTTGCTCGCAACAAAGCGAAGCCGACGCTTTACTTGGTTTTGCGGTTTTGTTTTTTTGGCGGTTGTTTCACTGCGACTTGAACATTTTATACCCCTAAATATCAGCAAAAATAAAATTCTTGGTGCCAGAGACTTTAAAACTGTAAGGCACTGGACGGTAGGCTCAGCAATCGACATACTTAGCGCTAATAAAGAACGTCTACTCATCATTGATGGCGGTACGGCACTTAGCGCTTTAGTTCACTTAAAACCTGATACTACCCTAGCGCCGCCTCAAGGCTTGCGAGCGCTGCCTTACCTTTTAGGCCCGGGCCATTCTACCCTAATTATTGGTTCTGGCGGCGGTGTTGAAATTCTTGCCGCCTTAGGGGCCGGCTCGCAACGCATTCTGGGCTTAGAGATTGATCATGCCATTAATCAAATTGTCCGCGGCCCCTTAACCGGCGCCTTATTACAACAACCACAAGTTCAAATCCTTGATGCTGAAGCTCGTTCATATCTAGCTGCGGTTGACGAAAAATTTGATGCTATCGTGGCTTTTCATACTATTTCAAACGCTGCCAGCAGTACTGGTGGCCTTGCTTTAGCTGAAAATTATCTGCTTACTCGTGAAGGACTACAATTAATCCTTAATCACTTATCTGATGATGGGGTTTTAATTATCAGCCGCCCTGAAGCACAACTGGGTAGGCTAGCAGCAACCATGGCCACAGCTTGGCCAACCTCTTATCCACCAATTACTGCTTGCACTATCGCTGTAGCAGCAAGCCAAGAAATACCTAATTTCTTAAGCGCCTTAGTGGTACGTCGTCAGCCATTTACTCAAGATGATATTAGTCGCCTTAAGCCTTATATTGGCCGCTTGTTGTACGCCCCTAATGGTGGTGGTGATAGCCAAGCTTTCTTAAATAATGCTTTAAGTGGCCTTAATAATTTAGCGACAGCAATAAAACTTTCCTATCGTCCGGCGGTTTTAACACCAACTTTTGACGACCGTCCGTTTTTTAATCTGCTGCAACCTTGGAGCGCTATTAGCTTAAATGATATCGCGAGAGTTTTTGGTAGCGGGCAATCAGCTCGCGCTCGCCTCGAAGATATTCCTATGGCTCAGGTAGCCATTCTAACCCTTTTATTTTTGGTATTGCTACTTGCATCACCGCTAGTTGCCATTGCCAGTCTACATTTACGCCGAGCTCAACTATCTGCTCGCTCTATAGCCACTACTTTTATCTATTTTTCTGCGCTCGGTTTGGCTTTTATGTTACTCGAACTGGGATTAGTTCAAAGTCTTACTCGTTTAATTGGTATGCCCGCTCATTCGCTAGTAGCTGTTTTAGGAGCGCTTTTAGCTGCCACTGGCATCGGTAGCTTTATTTTAGCCGGTAAATTGCAGCTTAATGACAAATCTACCGCAGCTATCGCCATTATTGCTACTATTATTGTGGCTTTTATTGTACCTGCTGTTGTTGATGTTTCAGCGGCCCTTAGTTTTTCATTGCGTATAGTAGTTACGGTTAGTTGTGTGGCGATCACCGGCTTTTTGTTAGGCGGCCCTTTTGCTGCGGGCCTTCGCGAACTTACTGATCCAAGACTAGTTGCTATCGCTTGGTCTGCTAACAGTATGGCTTCAGTAGCCGGAAGCGTCGCCGCACTTATTATTAGCTCTGCTTTTGGTTTTGCCACTGCCGCACTCATTGCCGGGGGATGCTATCTAATCGCCACACTAGTCGCCCATCTGCGGTTAAAAAATTAGAGATCTCCCGACATAGAACAAGGGTCGTTCGGTGGTGCGCTTATGGCTTCGGTTGGTTATCAATGGCGTGTGCGAAAGTATTTAGCTTTCAACGCTGAAGCTTTTACCGGATTTTATCGCGGCATCGATGAAGATGAAAATAGTATTCGCAATGCTATTTTTGGTTTAGGTCTTGGGGCTGGATTTTAGAACAAAAAAATACTTATAACATTACCCCTATAAATTCATTCATTAATAAACGGATTGCAAATTTTAACATCACTAATTTGCATACCATGCTGTAAATCTTCGGTATATATAATATCACAACCTGCTTGTACGGCTGCCGCCACAATAAGACTATCATACCAAGATAATAGATATCGTTCACATAACTGTATCGCAATATGATAAAGATTTTCACTTGGATATACCCGACAAAGAGGCAATAAAACCTCATCAAGATACATGTGACATTCGCTACAGCTAAAAGGCACAACAAATTTTCGCATAGCTAAATTACAAAATTCTTGCACCACTTGTGATGAGATTAACCCATTGCAACTAGTTAATGCTTTTTGCACTAAATCTATACAATGTTCTTTTTTTTGTGGGGATGAATTGTCAAAAGTATATACAAAAATATTAGTATCAAGAAAAAAAAGTTGTGGCATTTTTATTTAATGACGCGTGTTAGCTTCGTCACGAGTAAAACGTCGTCCAGAATTTTTATGTCTCAAATTATTCATTAAAGATTTATAGTTGTTAGCATAATAATCTTGACCAATATAATTTTTCAACCAAAGGCGAAATTTATCATTAAGCGTGACATTTTCAGATGCAGCTTTCGCACGAGCATTTTTAATCAACAATTCGTCAGCACTAAAAGTGATATTACGCATTACACTATATTATAGTGTACACTAATTTCGTGTCAATATTGTCTAATAATTTTTTTATATGTGCTATTTCTGGCTAGTTTTCAGGTGGAAATCATATGGCCGGATTTGAGGTGAAAACTGAGAACTAGATATTATTGCGCTATTTACGATTAAATGAGAAAAATATGAATATGTCGCTAGTTAAAGAATACGCAAAAGTATTAGAACAAGAAGAATTATTCGATGAACTTTCTAAGTCAAAATGATGCCGCTGAAATGCTAGCTGATGCACAATCAAATGAACGATGTGCGGTATTATCTGAATGTTTAAAAAATGACGATCTATCCTCTTATAGTGCTGAACAACGTTTACAAATACTCTTTGATATAAGCGATACCGCAATTGCTTTAGCTGGATACCCAATCGACCGCCATTTAATTAAAGGTAATTTTTATCTTTAATGTAATTTATTGTCTACGTAATAATCTTTGATAGACTTCGCGACGATGAGCTATACCGATAATATATATCACTATCTCTGTCGCATGCACTTCATAAATTAAGCGATAATCTTCAAAACGTATTCGATAAGCATTGGGGCGACCCTTTAACTTGGCAGCATTATTAGGTCTTGGTTCAATAGCCAAATGGTCAATTGTTTCTTTTATTTTTTGTCTTAATGGTGATTTTAGTTCTTGTAGTTCGTCTACTGCCTTGCGATGCAATACAATTTTATATTCCATCGCGTATATCTTTCCATTCTACCCAAGGACCTTCGCGACGCTCATCAATTAATGCAACATCTTTGGCATCTTCAAGCCACATCATAATTGCTTCTTGCACAACAGCTTGTTGCTTTAAGCCATGAGCTTCACAAAAATTATCAAGTTCATGCTTAAGTTTTTCATTTATTCGATGAGTGATGGTTAA
The DNA here is from genome assembly GCA_016931625.1 of Deltaproteobacteria bacterium. Lineage (NCBI taxonomy): Bacteria > Pseudomonadati > Myxococcota > Myxococcia > Deltaproteobacteria bacterium. The sequence continues at coordinate 23,697 of JAFGEK010000027.1, forward strand.
CATAATAACAGATTAGCTCATTATGCAATCAATTGCAAGCTTTTGCTATCATTTTATCCGATTCTATGCTATCATATTGAATTATATATAAATTTTTGGTGTCTGGCACCATTTTGTTGGGCATTATTTTGTTGTATATAAAAAAACCCTTCGTAACTATGAACAAAATACATAGTTACGAAGGGCTAAGTTATTTTATAGATAAATTATTATTCTGCTACAAGATCGCAATCTGGCAGTGCTTGTGTGAAGTCATAGCTGTCCCACATTGTTGCCATAAGGCTACGACCAGCTTCAGTACAGATGACGTCAATACCTGAATCGGTCCATGCCTTTTCATAAGTCTTAGTACCTTTAAGTACATTGTAAATCATCTGAATTGTATCATAGCCCCATCCCCAATATTTTTGACCAATTAAAACATGAAGTTGGCCAGCTTCCATATAATCAAGCTGAATTGGCAGAGTATCAAAGGCAGCAGTATACACGCGCTCGGCAACAGGTTTTGTACCTGCAGCTTTCCACAACGGTAAACTAGCGCTTAATTCTTCGTCAAATAATGCCCAAGCACCAACTAAAAAGATACCGGCTAAATTATCGATAGTCGTAACCGCGGTACCCTCAGCATCATTTACGGGATCTACATCGGTACTACCTAAAATGAGTTCCATCATTTGCGCCTGCAGAGCACCACTTTCACCAGTTACATAATAAACCGTATCGGCATTAAAAGTTGTACCTAAAGCAGTATTGGCTGCGGCAAGGCCGGCTTTAAAACCATTAATACGATCATTAAGATTTGCTGCACCACTTTCGCCACTAAGAATGACAAAGTTACCAGCTGTTCTGGTTGGTGTATCGGTAATAACTTTTTTCGCCAAGGCGCGCGCAGCTAAAGTGCCACCTTCGGTATTACTTACCCCAAGATAGGTAAAACGATCGCTTGCTGGGGCATCAGAGTCCCAAGTCATTACTTTGATACCTTTGGCGACAGCCGCATTAATAGTTGCATCAAGCGCTGTTACATTAGTTGCCGAAATGCCAATACCGTCAACCGGTAAATTAACCGCTGCTTCTAATACCGGTAGTTGCTCTTCAACAGTCGCATCTTTCGGACGTGCGGTGTCGTAGATAAGGGTAACTTTATCTGGACCAGCATCGGTGAGTTCTTTAGCTTTTAACAAAGCTCCTTGGTAGCCGGCTTTAAAAACACTGTTATCGACACCTTTTGATATCCAAGCAATTTTGTATTCTTTGGCTTCTTCTTTGTCGTCATCACCGCAGCCAACTACTAACACAGGTGCGATTAACAAGACCACAATCCATGTAAAGTCTAACAACCGGTTCTTATACTTACGCATACGTTGCTCCTTTGTTTTCGATGAACTGCGATTTACCACCCAAGCCACTCATCTTTTAGTACTAAAGGCAAACTATCATCTATTTTTTGTTTATTATCATTACCAATATAATAAATAGCTACAGTAGCCTGTGGACGATGATCACTACTTGTATATGTAATAGGTGAAGCCGTCAGACCCTCAAGATATACCTCATTAAACGATTCAAAAGAATTTTTCAAAGCTTCACCCTTGACTTGTTCCGGGGTTACACTCCCCAGTGAATCAATAAGTCGTTCTGCTGCAAGTTTCCATGCCATTACTGCAGTTACACCATAAACATATTCGATTACTTCATAATCAGAGTTTGATAAGCCTGCTGGTTTAAAACTCGACCATTGACGTTTTGCAGCCATTGCTTCTTCAACAATTGTCATTCCGGTAACCGAAGTATCATGATAAAAAGGCATAGATTGTATGCCATGCAACCTTGAACGATTATTTAGGCTGTTATTTAAGGCAGTAATAATAAAACGCTCATCAAATGACCAATTATTGGCTATAATTTTAACATCAAAGTTAAGTACATCATGATTATGTGTCTCAACTCTAATAGCTTCGATTGCGTTATTAATTGCGTTAATAGCTAGCTGAGCCGTTTTGCGAGTATTGCCAATCCATATCCAGTCAACCATCTGGTAATCGGCAACAGTATCTTTATGAACAACTTCGGCCTCTAAGTAATCATAAATAATCGTATTATAATCGGTCTGATTGCCATCTAATGACAAGACTAAATCGCGACCGATTGCTACCCCACTAATCTCATTGGCAATTTGTACTTTTGCAGCCTTTGTCGGGATAGAACAAAGATCATTACTGCAAGCAAAAAAACCAACCCGTTTGCCAGATTGTTCTGCTATATAATTCATGGCTATACGCGCTGCAGAAGAACTATCGGTAGGCTGAAAAAATACGTAAGGATAGCCATTTGATCCCAAGGTATTAGTAATGCTAGTCAGGTTAAATGTATTATCTAAACTTGGTACAGTTACCGAATAAGTTTTACTACTCGGAGCCGCGCAATCACCATTATTAGCAATACCAACAACAACTTGATTATCATTAGAAGCTGTTGGACCAATGGCTTTTAATGAAACATTGCCCAGAGTAAAAATTGCAGAAACCTGTGACCATTCTGCACTAAGCTTCCAGCTAGAATAAATACTATTACTTTTACCAGTATCATTACCACCATCAACATACTCATAATCGATTTGACAACCCCGTATACCGCCATTGTCGTTAAGTAGCTCTAAGTAATCGATAACCCCTGCAGTTGCAGGTATGCCAATCTCACTTATATTACTCGACTGATCACCAAGAATACGTAATTGAATTGTGCCTTCACAACGGCCTTCAGGAGCTTTCTTGCGATCTTCTATACCAAGTATCGCCCCACAACCGACGAGAAAAAATGTGCCTGCACTCGCTAACGCCAATATCCTCAAAATCGCTGCTTGTCGTAGTTTCACGATGATCACCTTCAACGTCTAATAACCGTTTCGTTACTACTAGTTGATTCTAAAACTTGCAAATTGCACTAATTAAAATGATGCATTTAATAAAACACTGGCGCCTTTATCGGTCACCACAGGTGTAACACTAACCGAGTCATTCACAAATAGTTTTGGTGACAGCGACGGTAATAAAATCATCACTATACCCCCAGCGGTAGCCGCTAAACCAACACTAGTAACAATTGTTGATAACATAGCTTTATCTTTTGCGTCTTTGCTTAGTTTAACCCCGCGAGTATCATAACATATTTTTCCTTCACATAATTTCTTGGCGTCATCGTTCTTAGTTTTTGCCTGGTAGCCAAAATAAAGGCCAAGGCCAGTAGCACCTACGCCAATAACCGTAGTTACAATACCCATGTTGCGAGTACGTTCTTTAGTGAAAAATGGGCCCTGCGCTCGAGCTGTGCCAACTACCCCGCCTGAGCCACCTTGCCCCTCGACTGGTGCGGCAGCAGCAGCTATTTTTGCGTCTTCAAGAACCTTTAAGCGTTCAACGGTTTTGCGCACTAATTCAGGATCTGAATCAGAGGCTGAAATATAACGGCGATAAAACTCTATGGCAGGATCGCGTTGATTAAGTTTTTTATCGTAAATGGTAGCAATATTAAAAAGTAACGCCCCTGCTGGTTGAACCTGGTAGGCTTCTAAATACAAAGCAATCGCGCCAGCATAATCTTTAGCTTGGTATTTAGCCATTGCTTTTTCGCTTAACTGTTCAACTTTTTTAACATCACCAGCAGCGGTCTCAGCAGCGCTAAGTTGACATGGGATATTTATCAGCAAGCCCACAACGCTTACTATACCGAGCCATGTTAATATCGAGCGTTGTTGCGAAATGATTCGCGGTAAGCGCCTAATTTGTGTATCCATTGTTACTCTCCCAAATACTCTTCAGTGGTCCATATAGCTATTATAAGCTTTCAGACCCTAGTCATTACCAAGTACCTTCACCTTAGGTTTTTTGCCAGATTCTTCTTCATCAATAGTTTTAATAGTAGGACTATCAGCTGTAATTGTACGTATTTTTGGTTTTATTTTTTTAGGCGGCGGCTTTACCGGAACAACTGGCTCTGGTTCTGGTGTAGTCGGTGTTACTGCTGTTGATGGCTCGCTCGGTATTATTGGTGTTGATGCATTAACTGGTATGGGTTTCTTGGGTGGTGTTAAACGTCGTGGTGTTCGTGCAGTGCGTGTTTTACTTCGCGATGAAGATGTTGCCTTCTTTTTAAGCTCTAATTCTACCAGGGTATAAAAACCATCCGGCCCCGTCGCTACCGCAGTATCGATCGCTACGTCTTTACGTCTATAATCATCAAGCGATAAAGTAAAAACTTGTAATCCTAAAGGTACGGTCAACTGCATCGGGGTATGGCCAACAACTTTTCCTTGCCATTCAACTTCGGCATCACTTGGATCACTATCAAGTCGCACCGTGGCCGATTGGACTGGTTCTGGTGGGGGTGGCTGTACAACTTTTGGTGGTTTTATAAGGTTTGGTTCTGTGCCTAAGTTGCTATTGGCATTAGTAGAATCTGCTGTATTTGCTGGCATCACTGCGGGTGCCGGTTGAAGTTGTACACCAGACCAGCGTAAAACAATACCACTAGCCAAAACTACTCCAACTGCAACAAAAGCAAGCACTGCCCCAATAGCTGCACCAACGAGTAAGCGCGACCAACGCCGTGGTGATATTGGTTCAACATAATTGGCCGACGATGATAAAATAAGACTGCGACTAGCCACTCTTGCGGCTTCTAAATCTGCATAATTAATAGCTGACGCAGGTGGTGGCACTGACGATGGTGATAACGATGGTGGCTTAACTGCCGATGCACCAAGCCACCCTCCAGGTCCCATAGAACCAGCCGTAGGTGCATGCTCGCCACTATCAACAACATCAAGGTCGTCAACCTCATCTACATCATCAACTTCTTCAAGTTCATCAGGATCATCAAGCCTGATAGCTTCGTCGATCCAGGCTATTGCGCAACGCCGAGCATGCTCAGCTTCTTGTGCAAATACTGTACGCATACGCTCAGCAATCTGATTTTGCGAGATAGTTTTGCCTGTAGATGCAAGATAACTCTCAATATCATTTTGCATCTCTTTGGCGCTGGCATAGCGCTCTTGCGGATTAATACGCAAAGAACGATCAAGTATATTTTGCAGCATTTCTGGTACGCCGCGTACAATACTATTTATATTCGGAAGCGAACCAGATTCGAATTTTTGCTTAACTACTTCTTGAGTGCCTTTAAGTAACGGCCCACGTGCAATAATCTCCCAAATCAGCGCACCAACTGCAAAAATGTCTGTACGATTAGTGATCGTACGAGAAGTTAGTTGTTCAGGCGCGGCATAAAACGGGGCATTGGGATCAGCTGAACCCTCACGTCGTAAATCAACTCTAATACCAGCACTTTCTAAGCCAACAACTTTAGTTACACCATCGTAAGTAACCACAATGTTGCGCGGATGAATACCTCCATGCACAATGCTTAAAAATTCACCTGCAGGTCCCCGCAGCTGATGTAAATATTCGAGGGCTGATAGAACATCTAAAACCATACGTAATAGAAGCGTATGCGGAAAAGCATTACGAATAGCACGTGACGCCTCTAGCAGTAAGGCAAAGTTCTGACCAGCTAGATACTCGCTTACAAAAGATAAGCTGTATGGATCACCCTCAACATCGTAAACAATGGCTAGATTGTTATGATTGGCACGTTTTAAGTTACGAACTGTAGTTAGCAAGCGCAATCTTTCGTCAGGTCCACCTAAAACCCCTGGCAGTGGATATCGTACTAAAACTAATTGCTTGCTATTGCCTGATCCTTTACAAGCAGCCACATTTACACGATGAGGAAATACCTCACCAATCTGGGCGATCAGCTGATATTTGCCTACATTGTCACCCATGATTACACCATACCCCTTTTTATAAAACTTTACTTAATGTTTTCATCATCCATAAAATGAATCGTAGGTTCTTCATCAGCAGCTTCGAAATCAAGCAATGGCTCAACTACTTCAACCTCATCTGACGCAAAATCAATACGCGGCCCGCCATCTGGCTCAAAATCTATTATATCTTCTGCCTCATTAGCTACTGTTTGGTTAGCTGCGTTAGCTTTTATATGAGCCTCAGCCTGACGTTTAGCAAATCTTTGCTCTGCTGCTTGATGTGATCTTTCATCTGCTGCCAACCTAGCTGCCTGCTGGGTTAGCTTTTCTTGGCGTTTGTTTAGTTCTTGCTCACGTGTATCAAGCTTAGCATGTTGCTTTTGCAATAAGGCTCTCTCATGCTCTAAGGCTTTTTTCTCATTGTCTAAACTATCATCACGCTCACCAAGTAATGCCGTTTGGGACTTGTTTTGTTGTCGAACTGTCTTGAGTTCATCTTTTATGGTAGTAAGCTCTGATTCTTTGGCTGAATTATTCTTGTGCAATTGTGAAGTCTCAGCTTGAGCAGAAATCAAAGCCCCATGTAAGCGGGTTGTTTCAGATTTTTCAGTGGTGAGTTCTTTTTGTAACTGATCAACCTGAGATTGCAATGAGACTATTTCACCTTGGAGCCGCGAAGTCTCATGGCGTTCAGAAGATAATTCGCCCTGTAATTTAGCTACTTCTGTTGCCGTCTTGCTTAAATCTTCACGCAGTTCAATCTCGCTACTTTCAGTTTTGCGTTGGATATCAAGCAAACGACCCATTTCTTCGCTGGTAGTGGTCAATTGTTTTTCACGCTCAACCAGCGCTTTTTTCACATTGGCCAACTCTTTTTCGTATCGTGCACTTTCTGCAGAAGCGCTAGCCTTGTGATGATGCGAAGCTTGTTCAAAATCAGCAAGTTGACTTTGTAACTTATCGGCATCAAACTGCGCCTGGGCTAATTTTGATTCTTGTTGAGCGATGGTTTTTTCTGCATCACTTAAGCGTGATTCAAGACGCTTAACTGCCAGCTCTTTATCACTAAGTTGTTTCTCAAAAGTTTGAAATGTTTTTTCAGTTTCGCGCTTATCTGTTTGCTGCTTGTGTTGTGCTGCTTTTTCAATTTCGCTAATTTGCTTTTTATTTTCTGCAAGTTCTTTTTCTGCTTGTTTCAATTGCGAAAGCAAGCGCTCTTTTTCTTCGCGGGCGCTGCGTAGCTGTTCTTCAATATTAGTAGCATTTTTGCCTAAAGAGCGTGTTTCATCTAATTTAGCTGAAAGATCTTGTGCTTGTTGACGAATTTCTGCTTCTTTTTGTTTAAGATTTGATTCAAGTTCAACAATCCGTTGTTCAGCAGTCTTTTGCGCTGCTTGCAGATTTTGCGTCTTACTATTTGCAGATGATAACTGTTGTTGAAGCTTTTCAATTTCTTGTTGATTTGTAGCACCACGCGCAATGAGTTCTTGATGGCTTTTATTCAACTGTTGATGTTCTTTGGCTACTCGTTCATGCTGTAACTGTAATTTTTCGAGTTCTTGAGTTCTTTCATCAACAGTCTTCTGCGCAACCGCCAAGCTTTTCTGCAGTGCTTTTTGTTCATCAGCTACACTGCTAAGTGCTTCTTTAAGTTCTTGTTTTATTTTATTTATCTGTTCGGTATATTTAACTTCGCGCTGTTCAATAGTTTTACGTTGTTGTTCGTGTTCTTTTTCTTGTTGCTCAAAAGTTTGCCGTCGCTGTTCTAAGGCATCACGTTGTTGTTCTAGGGCATTGCGTTGTTGCTCAAGATCTTGCTGTTTGCGTTCAAAACCTTGGCGCTGCGAAGCGATCGTTTTTTCACTTTCAGCCAATACCGCAGCACGTTGTGATAACTCATTTGCATGTTGTGTTAGCGCTTTAGTTTGCTCTTCTAAGGATCTTCGTTGCTGCTCTAGCTCTTGTTGTTTAGCTTCAATTTCAGCTACTTTAATTGCTAGTTCATTTTCAGTTTGGCTATGTTCATAACGTGCGGCAACACGCTTTTCTTCAATTTCGGATTGTGCCCGATCAACCTTTAATGCAAGCTTTTCTTCTTCTGCAGCTATGGCAGCTTCGCGCTCAGCAAGCACTGTCTCACGCTTTTCAAAAGTACGCTGGGCTTTAGCAAGCTCACGTTGAGCCTGCTCTAGAGCGGCTGCCTCTTGCTCGTTTTTAGCTGCTTGCAGCTTTTCTTGTTCACGCCAACGCGTAACACTTTCAGTTAATGTGCGTTGCTCTTTTGCAAGTTCATTTTGTAAGCGCTCACGCGTAGCTCGCTCTTGTTCAATTTTTGCTGCAATTTTTTGTTCTTCTTCGACTAAACTATTCTCTTTACGTTCAAGAGCACGCTGAGTTTTAACAAGTTCGCGCCTTGTTTGCTCAAATTCATCAAGCTGTGCTTGTTTGGCAGCATTAAACTCGCTTTCTTGGCGAGTAAGTTCTTTTTTTAGTTCGTTGTGCTGTCGGCGAATTTCTGCTTGTTGTCGTTTAAGCTCTGCCTTTTGATTTTCTAATTCTTCTTTTTCGTTTTGAAGTTCTATTAGTACTGCCTTAGCTTTTTCAATTTTATGCGCTTGCTTTTCTAACTCAGCCTCTTTGGCCTGATTTTCTTCGAGCATCTTGGCAACTTGCCGTTTTTGCTCAACAATTTCGGCTTTAATTTTAGCTTGTTCGGCGATCTTTTTTTCTTGCTCAGCAAGATTCGCTTCACGTTTATCGAAAGCACGCTGTATTTTGGCTAATTCTTGTTTTTCTTGATCCAGTTCAGCTTGCTTGCTGTTATATTCTTTTTCTACTTCACGCTGTAATTGATTACGTAGCTGTTCGCGCTGTTTACTTAACTCACGTTGTTGCTCTTGGCGGCGTAAATCTTCGAAACCTTGACGTACTTTATCAAGACGCTGATTTAAATCATTACATCCTTTAGCGCCAATAATTGGCTTTGCTAAAGCAATTACTGAAGCCGCTTCATCAGCCTCGACTGAACCATTTAAACCAGCTAATTCTGCACGATCGAGCAGTATTGTGGTAAGATTGCGTAAAATTTCTTCATCAGCCGAATTAGCTGCTACAGCATCTCGATATACCTGTAAAGATTCATCAAAACGATTGGTTTCGTATAAATGTTTTGCCAGAATTACGGTTTGCTCAGGCCGCCTTTGCGTTGGGGATTGATCCATAAGCTTTTTAATAAAGGATTTTTCTATAAACTCATGAACCGTTTGTATTACTTCTTTTTGACCCGAACAAAATTCAGCACCTGCACCACCATCAGAAATGTGACGCATGCGTACGCGTACTGAAAGTGGCTTGCTGCGCCCACTTAAATGTAGCTTTAATTCAATCTCTTCTCCGGATTTGAAGCCTGTTTTGCCTTTTAAAAATAAACCCGTACTACTTAAATTGCCGGTAAATGAAAAAGTACCTCTACCACCACGGTTATAGTCGGCGCGACACATCGACGAAAAACGTATACGTTTTCGACGGTCTTCTTGACGAATGCCTGCACCAATGGACTCAGCGTCGTTTTTGTTGGTTTTTCTATTTGTAGCAATCACTGACTTAGCTACCATGCGTTACGATATTACCGCCCACAACCCAAACATCAATTTTAACATTCATTATAGCATGCTGCCACGGATCATGATCCGAGTATAGATGATCCGCACACACAAAATAAAGAATTCGGCTACTTTAATTGCAAAATCTACGCATTTATTACTTTTCTTTTAGTAAAAGTAATTTACTTTCTTAGGTCTCTTGTGGCACGGTATGCCCGCGGTGTATGGCATAGCCGCTAGTAGTCACCATTTAAGGAGGTATAGAGTGAAAAGAGTTGCCCTGTTTTCTCTTACGCTCGCCGCGATCTTCGGTATCGCGTCATTGAGCCAAGCTAAAACCAAAATCGGTTTATCGTTCTCAGATTTCGCTACTGAACGTTGGGCTCGTGAACGTGATCAAATGACGAAGATTCTTCAAGACAAAGGTTTTGAAGTTCTCAGTCAAGAGGCTAACCATGATGCCAAGCTCCAAAATGACCAAATTAAAAATATGGTCACCCAAGGTGCTAAGGTAATTATTGTGGTCGCTGAAGATGGCGATGCGGCAGCAACAGCAGTTAACGATGTCGCTAAAAAAGGCGTTAAAGTTATTGCTTATGACCGCCTTATTAAGACATCAAAAATCGCTGCTTACGTGTCATTTGACAATGTTGACGTAGGTCGCAATCAAGCCAAAGGTGTTTTAGCTGCTAAAGATTCTGGTGATTTCGTATTATTAGGTGGCAGCCCAACTGACAACAACGCTCATCTGTTCCGCAAAGGCCAGATGGAAGTTCTCGATCCATTAATCAAAAAAGGCAAAATCAAAGTCGTTGCCGATCAATGGGTTGACAATTGGGACGCAGCTAATGCCAAGAAGCTAATGGAAAACATCATTACCGCTACTGGCAAAAAATTTGATGCCGTTGTTGCTTCAAACGACGGAACCGCCCTTGGTGCTATCGAAGCTATGCGCGCTGTTGGTATGGCTGGTAAAGTACCGATTTCAGGTCAAGATGCTACCGAAGCTGGTTGCAACTCAATCGCTCGTGGCGAACTCACTGTAACCATTCTTAAAGACACTCGTGACCTTGTTCCATTAGCATGCGATCTTGCTGCAAAACTTGCTAAGAAACAAAAAATCCCCGGCTTAAAGAACTTCAAACTTGCTGATCTTACCGGCGACAAAAAAGCCAAAGGCAATGTTGCTTGCAAGTTCTTACAAGTACATCAAGTTACCAAAGATAACTTGAAGAAGCTTGTTGTTGATAGCGGCTTCCAGCCCTATGAAGGTGTCTACAAAGACATCCCAAATCCTCCGGCAAAATAATTAGATTTTGACTATTTAATTATTGATGTGCCCCCGGCCCCTTTTTTGAATTAAAAAATATGAGGGGGCCGGGTTATTCTTGGGAGTGCATTGATGCAAGAGGACACTCTCCTTACCATCTCAAATGTTACAAAGCAGTTTCCAGGTGTTAAAGCTCTTGGTGACGTATCAATAAACATCAAACGCGGAGAAATTCACGGTTTGTGCGGCGAAAATGGCGCTGGCAAATCTACGTTAATGAAAATCCTTTGTGGGGTTTATCCGTATGGTACCTATGAAGGTAAAGTCATCTATGATGGTCAAGAGTTGAAACTCGGAACCAGCTCAATTATGCAAGCCATTAAAGAAGGCATTGCGATTGTCTACCAAGAGTTAACGCTTATTCCTAAAATGACGGTCGGCGAAAACATTTTCCTTGGCAAAGAGCCAATGCGCGGCCCTGTAGTTGATTGGAATAAGCTTTATGCTGATACTGCAAGCTTATTAAAAAAATATAAACTCAACGTTTCGCCTTATGATCTGGTAGAAGATCTTGGCATCGGTCAAATGCAAATGACCGAAATTGCCAAAGCACTATCCGAAAATGCTCGCGTTCTTATTCTTGATGAACCTACATCAGCCCTCTCAGAAGCTGAAGTGAACAAGTTGATGGAAATTCTCACTGAGCTTAAATCACAAGGCGTAACTTGTATTTATATATCACACAAGCTCGATGAATTCTTTCGTATAACCGATACCGTTACCGTTTTACGTGATGGCTGTGTAGTTACCACGCAACCGACCAAAGACCTAAGCATTGATCAGCTAGTAAGCTTAATGGTCGGTCGTGAAATGACCGAACGCTTCCCTAAAGGAAATCGCAAACCTGCTGAAGTGTTTTTAGAAGTTAAAGACCTTCATGCGACCGATCCAGACAACCCAAGCAAAAAAGTGCTAAAAGGCGTTAATTTATCATTAAAAAAGGGTGAGATTTTAGGTATTGCTGGCCTGATGGGCTCTGGTCGTACTGAACTCGTTTCAACTATTTTTGGCGAGTATGCTCATGTAGTTAAAGGTAAAATATTTGTCGATGGCAAAGAAGAAAAAATAAATAGTGCACGCGAGGCTATGGAGCTCGGTATTAGTCTTGTTCCTGAAGATCGTAAACGTTTGGGTTTGGTGTTAATGCAAACCATTTTGCAAAACATCAGTCTCCCAAATCTCGATCGCTTCTCTAAATTTATGTACATCAACAAAAATGCTGAACTTACCGAAACCATTAAGTACTCAAAGAGTTTGTCGATTAAAGCTCCCTCAGTGCATGTGGCGGTTGAGTCACTCTCTGGTGGTAATCAGCAAAAAGTTGTTATTTCGAAGTGGTTAATGTCTGAACCACGAATTTTTATTTTAGATGATCCAACTCGCGGTATCGATGTAGGTGCAAAATACGAAATTTATAAACTTATGAATCAGCTTGCCGAGAGTGGTTTTGCCATAATCATGATCAGCTCTGAACTTGAAGAAGTTTTAGGTATGAGTGATCGGGTTATGGTCATGTGGAATGGCCGTTCAAATGGCACTTTAGATATTGCTGATGCAACTGAAGAAAAAATTATGGCTCGCGCCACTGGCGTTGAAGTCGTTGAGGAATAAAAACTATGCTCGACACTCTTATTCAAGCTCTAAAGAAAAATCTACGCTCATATATTCTCATTATTGCTTTAGTAGCGATATGGCTAGCCTTTGGTATGGCCGCGCCAGGATATTGGACAGCTGACCACATCCAATCAGTAGTTACTCAAATGGCGATTATAGCCATTATGGCTTGCGGTATGGTCTTTGTCATTGTTACCGGTGGTATTGACTTGTCTGTTGGTTTTGGCGCGGGATTCGTCTCAGTTGTTGGTGCGGCGCTACTTTATTACGGCACCATCGAAGAGCCCTTAGTAAAAATGTTTCCTGATATGAGCGAAGGTGCCGTAGCTATAACTGTCACTATAGTTGTTATAATTTTATCTATTATTCTTGGTATTTTAATTGGTCTATTTCAGGGTTCGCTTATCGCTTATCTTAAAGTTCCACCTTTTATTGTTACCTTGGGTGGTATGTATATTTTTAAATCTGGTATTTTAATAGTTACCCAAGGTAAAACGCTTTTCTTCTCAAATGAAAGTTTTAAATTTATTGCCCAAGGATTTATACCTCCTATTGCAGGCTTAATTTTAGCGGCATTAGTTACACTTATCCTTTTTGTTTATGTGCTAGCTTCACGTAAACGCAAAATCAAACATGGTATTGACGTAGGCTCACTTACTATCGATATAATTAAAACATCCTTCAGCGCCTTGCTTATATTTGGCTACGTGTTAATCGTTAACCGTACATTTGATGAAGAAGCTATTCCTGAAATTAGTGGCGTTCCTTTTCTAGTTATCATTTTAGCGATTATTTTCACCCTAATGAGCTATATATCAACCAATACCCGTTTCGGTCGTTATACCTATGCTATTGGCGGTAATCGTGAAGCCGCAAGATTATCAGGTATTAATATCGATAAAACAATTCTCATGGTTTACGTGGCTATGGGAATTTTGGTCGCCGTTTCTGGTATCGCCTTAGCTGCTTATGTTGGCTCTGGCACTACTAGTGCTGGTCAAGGATATGAACTTGACGTCATTGCCAGTTGTATTCTTGGTGGCACTTCAACCTTAGGTGGTGAAGGCTCGGTCTTCGGTGCCATTGTCGGTGCCTTAATTATGCAGTCGTTATCAAACGGTTTGCAAATGATGAATGTAAGTTCAAACTTTCAATATCTTATCAAAGGTTTGGTGTTAATTTTAGCAGTCTTGGCCGATATCTCCATGAAGAAAAAACACGCTTAATTTTCTGCTTTAATTACATTATGCCAAAAAATTGCCTTACATAATAAATCGCGTAGTTTTTTGGTATAATGTCTCATCTTTTTGTTTTCAATCTCTTCACCATATTGTCGGTGATAATAGATATGATTACGAATAAGAACAGTTAAAATATGCAACTCAGGCATAGCAATTTTTAGTCCTAAATTATCCATTCAACCTACAC
>JAFGEK010000028.1 GCA_016931625.1 Deltaproteobacteria bacterium
CCTGCGCTGCTTGGTCCTCGGGTGCTTAACTCGGCGACGGTCTACACACTCTCGTATACGCTCAACCCAATTGAAAAGCGCTGTAACTTTTTTAAAAATAAAAATCGCCAGCAATTTGCTTCATTGCGTAAGCTGCCGTAAGCAATAATTATGTTGTCGTTTGCATTCATTATTACCATTGCTGCTCTAAGCCAAACTGCTACAACGGTGGCAATACCATCAACAACCGAATCAAGTAAATTAAATATTATTGCTGCGGCCAAACAAGCTCGTAAGGCGTTTGACGAAGGCATAACTGCAAAAAATGCTGGTGATTTTTCTAAAGCAGAGAAACTTTTTTCGGTAGTAGTTAATTTAATACCAAGTTGGGCATTGGCACATCTTGAGCTTGGAATCGCACTTATTTCAAAAAATCCTAAAGATCCTCGTGCTATTGCGGCATTCGAACAAGCAGTAAATCTGGATAGCAATAATGCGCGTGCACATTTTGAGCTTGGCAGTGCCTATCAACAACAAAATCGTCTTGATGACGCCGTGCGCGAGCTGCTGCTAGCACTCGAAAAACGAACAAATCAAATAGATACTATGATATTGTTGGCTTCAGTATATAGCCAAAACAACAATAGCGATAAAGCGATCGAAATATACCACCAAATTCTTCAGAACAAACCTGGGCATGTCGGAGCTTTGGCTGCAATGTCAGTCTGTTATGAAAATTTGGGCAAACTGGATCGTGCCGAAGCCGCTCTTGTAACTATAGCTAGACTGCATCCAAGTGTACTATATCATCGTTATCGCCTAGCTGAGTTTTATGAGCGCATCGGAGAATATGATAAAGCTGATAAAATTTACTACGAACTTGAATTAATCGATCCAAGACAGCGTAAAATGCGTAAACTTCCAAAGGCTAGACGCTGATAAAATCTGGCGACTCTAACTAGCCGCCAAACTCATAAAAATATCTTAACTATCTTAACTAGGGGGTGTCCCTAATAAATAAGAAATGAAAAATTAGGATGCTACTTCGCGATTGCTAGATTCGCTATCGCAAGTAATTCGGTCTTCGGTTTCGCCATCAAATAAATGCAACATATCAAGATCAACATGTATATCGATAGTTGAACCGACCTCAGGGGTACGATGTGGATCAAGTTTAAATATAAGCACACTATCGCCCACTCGGCCATGAACGATAACTTCATCACCCAGTGTCTCACAAATATCAACAACAACATCAAGTTTAATTGAGCCTTGCGTTGCTGCCTTGCCAGGTCCATAAAGATGCTCTGGACGAATGCCAGCTACTACTCGACGACCTACTCGAGATGCTGCCTGCGAAGTTAGTTTATGCGGTACTGGCAGAGTAAATCCATTTGCCACAATTACCGTACCACCATCTCCGAAGGTGGCTTCAATAAAGTTCATTGGTGGAGTACCAATAAAATCAGCCACAAACAGATTTGCTGGACGCTCATAAACCTCTAATGGCGTACCGACTTGCTGCAGTTTACCACTCTTCATTACCGCAATACGATGACCCATAGTCATAGCTTCGACTTGGTCGTGAGTTACGTATACAGAGGTAGTTTGCAAGCGTTGCTGCAGTTTCATAATCTCGCCACGCATCTGCACACGCAGTTTAGCGTCGAGATTTGATAGTGGCTCGTCAAATAAAAATACTGCTGGTTTACGTACTATAGCACGGCCAAGCGCAACACGCTGACGTTGACCACCAGATAATTGCTTTGGCTTACGTTCAAGTAATTCAGAAATTTCGAGAATTTGTACAGCTTCAGTAATTAAGCGGTCAGCTTCAACCTTTGGTACTTTTCGCATTTTTAGACCAAAGGCTAAATTCTCACGTACAGTCATATGTGGATATAAAGCATAGGTTTGAAAAACCATTGCAATATCGCGATCTTTGGGAGGAACATCATTAACTACACGATTGCCAATAGTAATCGTTCCACCACTAACTGCTTCTAAGCCAGCGATCATTCGTAATGCCGTAGATTTACCACAGCCAGAGGGGCCTACGAGAACCATAAATTCATGTTCACGGATCTCCAGATTTAAACCCTCTATAACTGATACGGCACCAAAGCGCTTGGCGACATCTTTTAAAATTACGCCTGCCATTTTTGCTCCCATGTTTTAGTAGGCGCATAAAGCCATGGAATGCGCAGCTTCACAAGAGTATACAACCAGAAAATCGACAAACAAATTAACAATATCCTCAAATTCATGATCGAAATGATAATTTAATGATTAATTAATGACCTGCTAAATATTGATAATAGATACTATAATTATTTATCGATGTTTTCACATGCATTATTAAACCTATAGGCATAATAAATCTATTACTTCATCAATTATATTTCATTAAAATTATGATCGGTAAATTAATCCGTTTTATGGATTAATTATTTTGCGATCAATCAGAGTACCTGATCGATTGTAAAGTCTGGTGGGCTGTATTATAAGGCCCGCGGCATGTAATTCGGTGGGTAGTTTTTTGTTTCAATTAACTAACCTAAACCTAAGAGGAAGAGGGCTTATGCGTAAATTAGTTTTAACGGCAGTGGCATTGGCTGCTACTATGGCAATGTCAGCAGATGGCTTCGCAAAGCGAAAAGTTACTTTTTGGAGCTTTGCTCAAAACAACGTTGATGAATATAAAGCTCGAAAAGCCGATATCGAGAAAAAATTCGACATCGAGTTTGATATTCAGGTCGTAGCTCAAAATGCTTTCGTGCAAAAACTGCAAGCTGTCTTGATGGACGGCAACGGCGCACCTGATATTATTGAATGGATGATTGAGAATAACCGTATTCTCAATGCTGATCCAAAAAAGAGCTTTGTTATTCCTCTAGATGATTTTGTGGCCAAGTCACAAGTATTTTCCAAAGTTGTTCCTGGCCGTGTTGCCTGGGTTAAATATGGCGGCCACATTTACGGTCTCCCACACGACGTTCATCCAGTCGTTTTGATTTATAACGATACCGTTTGGAAATCTGTCGGCGTTGACGTTGCTAAACTTGCAACTTGGGATGAGTTCTTTGACGCTGCGAAAAAACTTGCTGCCGTACAAAAAGATGGCAAACAAGTTCACTATGCACTGCCTTATGGTCGTGATGGTTTAAACAACACCATGTTCATGGTTTGGCAACAAACCGGTACCCAAATTCTTAAGCCAAACGGCGAGCCACAATTTACCAACGCTGCATTTAAAGAATTTGTTACCAAATGGCTTGATTGGCAAAAAACTGGTGCTTTCATCAATTGGGACTGGGGTAACTTTAAAGCTCTGCTAGCTAATGGTACTCTTGCTTCTTATGCTTCTCCTGACTGGTGGATTCCACAAGTAAATCTTGCTTCAACTGGTAGCGACTCCGGTCCATCAACAGCCATGACTAAAGCTTCAAGAAAAGGTGAAGCAGTTAAATATCAATTCCGTGTTCGCGATTTACCTGTTTACAAAAAAGGTGGCCCAACTACTGCTTCATGGGGCGGCAGCTTCATGGCTATTCCGAAAAACACCAAAGATTCTGAGTTAATGTACAAAATCATTGAATTCATTCAGTACGATAGCAAAACCCTCATTAAAGATCGTTGGGAAAAAACTGGCATGCTTCCTCCGCTGGCTTCGATTTGGGAAGATCCCGCATTTAATAAGCCAGATCCACGCTTTGGCGGTCAAAAACTTGGTCAGCTCTTAGTCAAAGCTGCTAAGAATATGCCTAAAGTTAATACTGGCGACATTTTCTGGGATGCTATTGGTGATATGACTCAGCGCTATACCGAAATGGCTGCTGGCCGCATGACCGTTGACCAAGGTCTTTCCAGCACCCAAAAACGTGCCATGAAACGTTTCAAGAAGCTTGATAAGTAATTGTTGCACTTTTGAGGGGCTGCTAAAGCAGCCCCTTTTGTTTTTCCTTATGACCTGAGCCAATGCAATAGGTTGTTTACTATACTGGGTCGTGGCTCTAACCTAGTTTAATATATTGGGAGTATGCTCGATGGTTTCGTCTAATGCCCGTCCGAGAGTTCGCCGCAAAAAAAATCCGATTTCCTTTATGGCTATTAAAGACGCGGCTAACGCTTACGGCATGATAGCACCTTTTTTTATTTTGCTGGGCGTTTTTAGTTTTTATGTATTTTATTCCGGTTTTCGTATGAGTGTTTCAGACGCTCAAGGTATTAGTGCTGGTGATTATATCGGGTTTCAAAATTATAAAGATCTTCTATATGCTGATGAATTTGCTTCAGCAGAATTCTGGCGCGCCGTTAAAGTTACCTTCAAATTTATGTTTGGTTGTTTAGCTACACAAGTACCAGCAGCATTTCTCCTCGCTTTTGTACTAAATCAGATTCCGTTACTTCGTATTCGTGTTATTCTGCGATCTGCATTTTTTCTGCCGGTATTAATTAACACCGTTGTGATTTCTATTTTATTTCGTATGTTTTTCTTACGCGACACCGGCATCATCAACCATGTTTTAGGTTTACTTCATCTGCCGAATAATATTGATTGGTTGATGAATTCAGAATGGGCACTAACACTACTTGTAATTGTCTCTTTCTGGCAATGGACTGGCTTTCACATGGTATATTTTTTATCGCAACTACAAACCATTGACCCGACACTCTATGAAGCAGCCCGTCTTGATGGCGCATCGCCAGTTAAAGTGCTCTTTAGAATCACTTTGCCTCTAATGCGCCCGGCAATTACCTTTGTGATGGTTACCTCTGCTATCGGTTGTTTACAGATGTTTGATATGGTTTTCATTCTCTTCCCGAATGCTTCTTATGGTCCAGGTGGCGTAGCAAAAACTTTAGTGGCCTACATTTACGATCAAGGGTTTTCTCAAGAATTTTTAACCGGTTTCGCCTCCGCTATTGGATGGTTAACCTTCTTAATTATCATGCTTGTTAGCTTGCTGCAGCTTAAAATGCTCGGTTTAGGTAAGCACGACGAAGCTTAATTATTTGAGGTAAATTTACATGTCGGGAAAAGCTAAAAAATCAGAAAATATCAGCAAGCTTGGTCGTCTTACTCCAATACAATTAGTGGGTATAACGATTTTATGTATTATTGCTGCGTTTTATTTATACCCATTATTTTGGATGTTCGATTCATCCTTCAGACCAGCAACAGATATTTTTCAATTTCCACCAGTTTTATTTCAGCACTTTTTTAAAGCCATTCAAGATTATTCATTACAATCATTTAAAACTGCCATTGTCGATTGGAACGTTTTATTGTCATTCCTTATGTCAGTAATCGTTACTGTTGGTGGTATTTTAGGTACTCTACTAGTTTGTTCTTTATGTGCTTATGCTTTTGCTTATTTAGAGTTTCCGGGCCGTAGTGGTTTATTTATTTTAATCCTTGGCACTATGATGCTGCCTGCGACCACAATGGTAGTACCGTTCTATAAAGTCATTTCAACTTTGGGCTTATCAGATAATTTATTAGCTCTAATCCTTCCGGCTGCTATGTCGGCATTTGGCGTTTTTCTGCTGCGTCAATTTTACATCAAAATTCCACGTGCCCTAATGGAATCTGCTCGTATTGATGGTGCGAGCCATATACGTATTTGGTGGAATGTAATCATTCCCTTATCACGGCCGGCATTAGCTGCTTTATCAATTGTTCAGTTCCGTACACTCTGGAATGACTTTCTTAATCCTATGATCATTCTTAAAAGTGATACTCTTTTCACTTTACCCGTTAAAATTCAGGTTATGGATAGTCAACATTTTAATAAACCTTATGATGCTATTATTGCCACTGGCTTTCTAACTGCTCTCGTTCCTATGATTTTCTTCATGATCTTCCAGCGTCAATTCATTGAAGGTCTTACTGGTGGTATGAAAGAATAATCAGGGGGTGTCCCTAAATGTTAGACCGAGAAATTCACAAAAGCCGCGTAAACGATGGCCGCGCGCTTAAGCAAAATCATGCAAAAGACTTGCTTGTGGCAAGTCGCAGGCAGGATTTTTGCGAGCACGCGGTCGTAAGTAGCGAATTTCGTGAAGATCGACGGGAGACATTTAGGGACACC
>JAFGEK010000029.1 GCA_016931625.1 Deltaproteobacteria bacterium
ACGACCCGTTTGACAATAACAGGTTTTCAAACACGCGGACATCTACCCGTGCTAATGAAGCGGACATCTATAAATACTTGTAACATGATATTAGCTATACGAAACCCTAGTAATAGTAATTAAAAATTTATAATAACAAGCATTTATAAGTTGTAATTTTATAAGCTGCTAGTCTATGTCCACAGCCACTCATGGGTCTTACTAATAAAAATCGCCTTAGTCTAACCGGCAAACGTTGGCATGAGCCTAAAATCACTCTACAACATGACAAAACAAATATTAACAGTCTGCCAACATGGGTTGAAACATTATTGACTCAACGCGGCATCATTGGCGAAACCGCAATCCAACAATATCTTTTCCCTACTTTAGCCTCACTTGCTGATCCAGCCCACCTTGCTGATATTGATTCTACGTTAACCATCATAATCAAAGCATTGCATAACAACTGGCCAATAACTGTCTATGGTGACTATGACGTTGATGGCGTCTGTTCAACTACCTTACTTATTGATTTCTTTCGTAAGGTAGGAGCAAATATTGATTATTATATTCCTGCACGCCGTCTTGAGGGCTATGGCCTAAACGAAAGTGCCATACGAGATATTTGCTTAAAAACAAAATTACTAATTACCACTGACTGCGGTATTACCGCGCACCATGAAATAAATATCGCCAGAGAACTTGGCTGTGAAGTCATTGTTGTAGACCATCATCGTGTCGCAGAAACTTTACCCAAGGCTTCTGCTTGCATTAATCCCCAGCGCGATGACTGCGGCTTTGCTGATAGAGTATTATGCGCGGCTGGCGTTGCTTTCATGTTAATAGTTGCGCTGCGACGTGCTTTGCGTGACGATGGTTATTTTAAAAATCATAACGAACCAGACGTAAGAGAACTTCTTGATCTTGTTGCTTTAGCAACTGTAGCTGATATGGTACCAATTATTGGCATCAATCGTATTCTGGTCACCGCCGGGCTTAAACAAATTGCTTCAACTCAACGTGTAGGTCTAAATGCTTTAATCAATATTACTGATATTAGCAAAAATAAAATTACTGCCTCTGATATTGGTTATAAGCTCGGCCCTAGACTTAATGCACGAGGACGACTTCATCATGCTGGTGAAGCTGTTGAACTTTTACTTACGAATGATACAAAACGAGCGCAGCAAATAGCTGCATCATTAGATAGTGCCAATCATGAACGCCGTATTCTTGAAAAAGCGACACTACAAGAAGCATTAGATATAATATCCCATGATAGTCTCGATTCTCTGGCAGCACTTTGTGTTTACAATCCCAATTGGCATGCTGGAGTATTAGGCCTGGTAGCCTCACGACTAACTAGCATTTATCATCGACCAGCAGTAGTTATCGGTGAAGACGGCAAAGGCTCAGCTCGCTCAGTTAATGGAGTTGACTTATACGCTTCACTTACAAAAACCTCTGAACATCTAATTCGTTTTGGTGGTCATGCGGCTGCTGCCGGCATTACTATTGATCCTTCTACTATCAATGACTTTCGCACATCCTTTGCAAATGTTGTGCAGCAAACTATTGGTCACCCTCCATATGTCAAAAGCATCAAACCTGACATTCAAACACCACTAAGCGCTATATCTCTGCAGCTATTGTCAGTAGTTGAAAAATTAGAACCATTTGGTCAACAAAATCCTCAGCCACTTTTTAAATGTGCGGCAGTACCAATACATTCATTACGTGTTTTAAAAAACGAACATCTTAAATTTATGGTCGGCAATCCAAATAATGGCTGCCAAGAAGCAATTGCTTTTGGTATGGCCAATATTATTAATGAGTTGCCAGATTTAGTGGATATTGTTTTTTACCTTGAGCGAGATTCTTTTGGTGGACGTAAAAAACCGCTAATGCGCGTGAAAGACATAAGACCAATAGACATAATAACATTAATATCTTAAATAAACGATAAAAATAATAAACATAATAAACAATATACTTATTTTAATTTTAGCTGCTAACCTTAAATAAATTTAACGAAAGACAAAATATACCATGTGGATAGGCATTGATCTTGGTGGCACTAAAATTGAGGGGGTAAATTTAGATGCCAATGGCATTGTGCAAAATCGTGAACGCCGCCCTACTCCTAAAAATGACGGTTACCATGGCATTATAACTTCTATTGCCGATTTAGTTTTCAAGCTAGAACAACAAAGCGGTGAAACTTGTACCGTCGGCATTGGTACACCAGGTGCAATTTCTGCCCGTACTGGCTTAATGAAAAACTGCAAT
Organism: Deltaproteobacteria bacterium; assembly: GCA_016931625.1. Taxonomy (NCBI): domain Bacteria; kingdom Pseudomonadati; phylum Myxococcota; class Myxococcia; species Deltaproteobacteria bacterium. The sequence continues at coordinate 2,272 of JAFGEK010000029.1, forward strand.
AGTACTATTTTAAATAATAAACCCCTTAAAGAAGATATTGAAAAAGCCTTAGCGCGTGAAATTAAAATAGCAAATGATGCTGACTGCTTTGCACTCTCTGAAGCGCATGATGGTGCTGCTGCTGGTAAAAGTATGGTTTTTGGGGTCATTATTGGCACAGGTGTAGGTGGTGGCATTGTTAGTCATGGTCAAATACATAATGGGCCAAATGCTATAGCTGGCGAATGGGGGCATTTAGTTTTGGATAGCCAAGGTCCAAAATGTTATTGTGGCCGCCAAGGTTGTATTGAAACCTATCTTTCTGGTCCTGGGTTAGCACAAAATTACAGAAATCGTGGGGGTGATAACACTCATGACGCCAAAAAAATTATTGCAAACGCCAGAGATGGTGACCCCTTAGCAAAAATTGTTATGCAAAACTATTATGACTACTTTGGCCGTGCGTTAGCTATGGTCATTAATATTCTCGACCCTGATATTGTAGTACTGGGCGGCGGGCTATCTCAAATAGATGAACTGTATCAAGAAGGAATAACCGCGGTAGCAAAGCATGTTTTCAGCGATGATTTACGAACTCCCATAGTGCAAAACCTGCATGGTGATGCTAGTGGTGTATTAGGGGCGGCAAGATTATGGCCCTTGCCGTGCTGATTTACATAAATTTAAAACCAGGTTAAATTAATGCAACATGATGGATATATAGTTCACTATGCTGAGCTTGCCACTAAAGGGCGTAATCGCTTTAATTTTATACATTCATTAATTGGTAACATCCGTAGAGCACTTAAAGAACTACCAATACAGAAGGTTGAATTTATTTCTGGCAGAATCTGGATTTATCCACAAGGTGATGCTCAAACAAAACAAAAAATAATTGCGATTCTTAAACGCATAGCTGGCATTGCATATTTCTCCCCGGCTCGCCGAGTTAATATCTCGCTAGATGCCATTAAAAACTGCGCTCTTGAAATAGTTAATTCTCTTGATTATAATAGTTTTCGCGTTCGTGCTCGCCGGGCTTTTAAACAATTGCCACTTAGTTCACTCGAAGTTGATCGAGAAGTGGGCGCCTTTTTATTAGAGAAAAGACCAGCTCAAGTAAAAATGAAAGGTGCTGATCTAGAAGTTATTATTGAAATGGTACCCCATGGTGCCTTCGTTTGTGTTGAGCGTTATCGTGGCCCGGGTGGACTGCCAGTTGGTACCGGCGGTGTAGTAGCCTGCCTTTTATCTGGTGGTATTGACTCGCCTGTTGCTGCTTATCGTATGCAACGACGAGGTTGTACCGCGATATTTATTCATTTTCATAGCCAACCATTTCTTGATAATTCTTCAACTGAAAAGGCCTGTGAACTTGCGCAAATACTCACTCAGCATCAAGGTCGTGCAACTTTATATTTAATTCCTATTGGCGAATTGCAGCGTGAAATTGTGCTATCAGCTCCGCAAGCTTTGCGTGTTGTACTATATCGTCGTTTTATGGTTCGTATGGCAGCACAAATTGCAAAACGTGCTGGCGCTAAAGCTTTAGTAACCGGTGAAGCACTGGGGCAAGTAGCTTCACAAACCTTAACTAATCTTGCGGTGGTTGATGATGCGGCTACCATAATGATACTGCGTCCGTTGATAAGTTTTGATAAACAAGAAATCATCGACATTGCAAAAGAAATTGGCACCTTTGAAATTTCTATTGCTCCAGATCAAGATTGTTGTCAGTTATTTATACCTAAAGCCCCAGAAACACACGCCAAGCTTGAACATGTACTTAAGGCTGAGGCGAAGCTTGATATTGATAAGTTATGTGATGAAGCATTAGCCGGCACACGTGAACTAATGTTGGCCAAAGATAATGATAGTGGTTTAATTAAAATCATTGATGAACGTAAGTATGCTTCTAATGCAAAACCTTAATACTTTTTTTAATTTATCTTGGTCGAGGATTAATACTATTTGTTCCGATTGTGGTGGTTGTACTCGAAATAGTATAAGAGGAAATATTGGAGATATTAAACAATAACACCACTAATAGTTAATTTACCATCGGCAAAAATATTTGAGAAAATTTGTAAATTATTTTTTGCTGGTCCACTAACTTTCTCGCCATCTAATTTAAAAGTGCTATTGCCAAGCGAAGCGCAAGAAAAGTTCATAGCTTCATTTTCATATTCCATTTCGACACCGCGATGTGGACAGACAAGCGATGCCACGACAAATGATGATTCGTTCACTCGTGCAATAATGATAGGCTTAATATTATTTTTACCTGCGATTTTAACTGCGCCTCCCACAACTGACAATTCTGCTACTTTAGTAACATCTATAACTAATTCATCGTTTACCTGCGCTATCGCGGTTTTAGCAATTTGTGGTGTAGAGCCAGTTCCAGTTAAAGTTGCACAACCACCAATGCCACATATACAAAGTCCGGTGCCTGCAACGGCTGCAGAAGTTTTCATAATAAAATCACGTCGATTAATATGATGAGTATTTTGATTAGCCATTTCTCATCCTCTAAATAAAAGAAGTAGTTTAAATTAACTCTAAGCTTCTCATAAAACAAGTTTTAGGGGCTATTTAGAATAATTTCATATGCGGCACGCCAATTATGCTGCGGTTTTATATCGTTCTTCTATTTTTTAAAAAATTATAAATTATGTATATTAAACTTCGAAATTGATTAGGTTAAAAAATGAAAAATTTAATCTGCCCGTTGATACTTACTTTTTTAAAAGAATTGTTTGATGATGCATAAAAAATACAGGTAATGCCATTGTTGATTGTTATCCCTTTGGTATATTTTGTTTGCTGTTATATTTTTTTTAATAACAAAATGAGGAAAACAGTGCCGCCTACAACTTCAGATTTATTTGCATCCACGGCATCACGCGATACTTCGCTATCACCACTTGCTGAACGATTACGCCCAAATTCTATTGATGAAATAGTTGGGCAAGAGCGCTTAATTGGCTCTGGGCGTGCTTTGCGACGTCTATTAGAGCGCCAGGAATTACCTTCATTAATACTTTGGGGGCCACCAGGTTGCGGTAAAACTACACTTGCTAGAGTTTTAGCAAAACACATTAATGCCGAACTAGAAAGTCTCTCGGCGGTAATGAGTGGTGTTAAAGAATTACGCGCAGTAGTAGAGCGAGCTACTGAACGACGCCAATATCATCGTTTACGAACCGTTCTTTTTGTTGATGAAATCCATCGTTTCAATAAAGCGCAACAAGATGCCTTACTACCGCATGTTGAACTCGGCCTGGTAACTCTTATTGGGGCTACAACAGAAAACCCATCATTTGAAGTAATTGCAGCGTTATTGTCACGTTGTAAAGTATTTGTTTTAGAACCGCTTGCCCAAGACGACATTATACCTTTATTAGTTCGGGCTCTAACAGATTTTGAGAGAGGTTTAGGCAAACATAATATCAGTGCATCCCAAGATATACTTGAACTTATTGCTCAAGGTGCTGACGGTGACGCCAGAAGAGCTCTAAATACTATAGAAGTAGCTGTCGACCTTGCAGTACAGGCTAAAGTTACAACATTAACTACTGAACTTATTGAAGAAGCTGCGCAACAAAAAACTATTCTTTATGATAAAGCCGGAGAACAACATTATAATGTAGTAAGCGCTTTTATAAAATCAATGCGCGGTTCTGATCCTGATGCGGCGGTTTATTGGCTGACTCGTATGCTTGAGGCTAACGAAGACCCTCGATTTATCCTTCGCCGTATGGTCATTCTAGCTTCAGAAGACATTGGCAACGCTGATCCTATGGCCCTAAATGTTGCAGTTAATGCTCTGCAAGCTTTTGAATTTATTGGTCTACCTGAAGGCGTTTTGCCAATGACCCAAGCAGCGACTTATTTAGCTTGTGCTCCAAAATCAAACGCCGTAATTGCCGCCTATGGTAGTGCTAAAGCTGATGTGCAAAAACATGGTGCTCTGACAGTACCATTAAAATTACGCAATGCGCCAACAAAGTTAATGAAAAACATTGGCTATGGGGATGGGTATAAATATCCACATGCTTTTGATGGCAATTATGTAAAAGAAGAGTATTTGCCTGAAGAGTTAGTTGGGCAAATTTACTACAAGCCAAGTAATCAAGGCCTTGAACGAGATATTAACAAAAGACTTGAACAATTACGTAATGCTCGTGGTTACAGAAAAAACCGCAATCCAAAAGATAAAAGCTGAATAGGTTTTTTGAAACTATACGCACTTAAAGAGTTTCTGGACCGCGTTCACCAGTACGAATACGTACAGCTTCATCAATTGTAGAAACAAATATCTTACCATCGCCAATCTTACCGGTGCGTGCGGTTTGCTCAATTGCATCAACCACACTACCAGCAATTTCGTCTTGCACAACAACTTCAACTTGTACTTTTGGAATGAAGTCCAGAACGTATTCGGCGCCACGATAAATTTCTGAGTGCCCACGCTGGCGACCAAAACCTTTAACTTCAGTAACCGTCATGCCTTGTATGCCAATTTTAGCAAGAGCATTTTTTACTTCATCAAGTTTAAATGGTTTTATAATGGCTCTAACACTTTTCATAGTTGTTGTTCCCTTTAATCTAGTGGATATAAATCCAACAATTGTAGCGTCAGCAACTACTGTGAATCTAACCTACCAAAAATAGGTTGCTTTTTTTTAAGGCCTGGCTGCAACAAAAATTTTTTGTTTTAGCCTTATACCTTTTTGGTCTTGATGCTATCAAAAAAATAGCAAATTCTGTACCTATTATGCTTGTTTCAAGTTTGTACTAATAAGATTAGTTTTTGTCAGCATAAATAATACATTAAAACTAGCTTTATTTTATTTTGTGATATTGCACCCATATAATTGTAATGTTTATTACATTATTTCTCATCTCTGCTAGTCATATATTCTCACCACATTTTGCTCGCGTAACACTTAAATAAAACTAATCTTTAATTTTATTAGGTAGTTACCCAATCACATAAACATTTCAAGACATAGTGTTGTGTTTTGATTGATTACTTACACGAATGGCATGTCATTTGCTCTTACACCAATACATTACTTCTTCTAAGTCAAAGCATTTTAAAAAGGATAGGTGTCAATGAATAACGAGGCAAAACATGCCATCGGAAATATTGGCAAGGAAAATATCTCTAAATTAGCTGATGATAATACGCATCCCTGCTTTTCACTTGGTGCCGCATATAAATTTAGCTGTATTCATTTACCGGTAACACCAGCATATAACATTAAATGTTCATATTGTAATCGTAAATTTGATTGTATCAATTTTGACCATCCCAGAATGGGACAGTAAATGAACATAAATTATTAAAATTTACTATAGCTTCGCTATTTGGTAAAGTCTCAACTATCTCGTGCTCGATATCATTTTGTCCACGGTATAAAGTTAGCCAACGCTTGCCAGCATTACGACGATGCAACTCATATTGTTAGTATATATATACTAAATCGAGTTGTTCGTTAATTGCATTGGTGCGCTCACTACCGCATAAGCGATCATGTTGATATTGCAAATAGGCATCACATTCAAATGAAATAATACGCTCACGATAAAAAATAGGGGCCAGCCCTATACGGCTTTCAACCCAACCTTTAAGCACCGCCACTTCTATTGAACTGGATTCAACTCCCCAACCACGTAAAAATCGTAGATAACTGTTTTTAATACTTCGACGTGTTAAATCCGTTTGTTGCTCTTGCCAATGATGCAGTTAAAAACGCACTGAAACCCAAGCATCAAAACGTTCTGCTCGTTGCTTACTATCAGGTATCTCATCAAGAAGTTTAAATAAGAATGCATTTGAATGTAGTCCTCCTTGAATTTCTAGCGATGATGGATTTTCATTGAATTCGCGTGATGCAATTACCCAAGGAGGTAAATTACAACGGTTGTATGACGTCCATTGCATTATTTTTAAAAACGTTTAACTGGAATGTTATATTTTAAAATACGATATCCTAATTGTCGCACGCTTAGTCCCATATAACGTGCGGCTTTTGCTTGCACATATCCACAACGCTCTAAAGCAATGATAACACGTTGTCTTTCGTCAAAACCTGCAAGTTCATTGGCAGCATGAAAAGAAGTATTTTGTTCATTATTATTAATAGAACATAGATCTAACTCATACCAATTAATATCATCAACACTATAGAAATCTTTAGCACTTAACTCATCATGATCTGAAGCCACCAAAGCTCTTTCTATACAATTACGTAATTGTCTTGCATTTCCGGTTAATTGGCAATGACGTAAAAGCTCAAGTGCATCGGTAGTAAGTACTGCATTACGTTCATGTTCAGTATTAAGGGCTTGTAAAAAATGCAATGCCAGCGGGGTTATATCATCTACTCGTTCGCGCAATGGTGGCACCGTAACGCTTATGACTGATAATCGATAATATAGATCTAAGCGAAATTTATCAGCCCGCACCATTTCTTCAAGATTTCTATTGGTAGCGGCAACCACACGGACATCAACGGTAATTGGTTTCTCGCTACCAATACGTTCAAATTGTCGCTCTTGTAATATACGTAATAGTTTCGCTTGGGCGTTCAGGGATAAATCGCCGACTTCATCTAAAAAAAGAGTACCGCCATCAGCGCGTTCAAAGTATCCATGACGCACATTTGTGGCACCAGTAAAAGCACCACGGTCATGGCCAAATAATTCAGATTCAATCAAAGACTCAGGCATCGCAGCACAGTTGATACCAATAAATGAACGTTCTGCACGAGGACTAGCGTCGTGGATTGCACGTGCTAATAACTCTTTACCCGTACCACTCTCTCCACGCAATAGCACAGTGGCGCGACTTTTTGCTACACGCATTACTAAAGTTAAAACATCGCGCATACTCTTGCTTTCACATACTATGCCTGGAAAACGCTCATCGGTATAATTTGGTTGCGGTTCTTTTTCTTCACCATAATCTTGATGGTGAGTTTCGTATTGCATGAGCAATACCCGAGAAGTCATAAGATATGCGATAGTAGTCAGAAGTTTTATATCAGCATCGAAATTTAACGGTCCATTACTATGTCTGCGATCTGCAGTTAATACCCCTAAAACGTTACGCCCGTAACGTAGAGGTACACCCATAAAAGCGCGCGGATCTTCTTTTAGGTTTTTCCAAGAACCCGTTCGATTTAAAAATGCTGGCTCTTTGGCAATATCTGGTACAACTACCGGTACTCCTAAAGCATAAATTTTACCAACAAGCCCTTCGCCTGGACTCAGCCTACCTAAAATCCTCTCTTCATCGGTCATCTCTGGGGCAGCTTCCACGAAAACTTCGTGGGTCACATTATCAAATAAAGCTAATGTGCCATTTTCTAAGCCGACATAGAGTGAAAGAATATTTAACGCTGAGGTAAAAGCCTTATTAATATCTGTCGTTTGTGACAGAGTTTTGCTGATTTCATACAGCGTCTCGATTTCGAGATGCGATCTTATTTGTTGCACAATATTATTATCTATAACCTTATTTATATATTTTTCAAGCTTATTGTTGGTTTAATTATATTTATTTTATATATTTTTATATTAATTTTGCTCAATTTAAATATTATAATCAAGTAAGTAAAGTTTCTAAATGTAACTGAAGATTTTCACGTTCAGTTTTTTTTAATGGTTTTCCTGTATTAGCATTAACAACATAAAAAGCATCTTCAACCAACCCGGCTTCAGTATTAACTCTAGCTAAAATAATTGACGCACCAGCTTTACAAATTTTCTTTGCTGCTTCATGCAATAAACCCACTCGATCAGGAGCAAAAAGGTCAACGACCGTTGCATCATCAGTTGCATTAAGGTCAAAAATAATTCGTATGAGTGGCAATGTGCTTCTTTTCTTTAAAGTTGCTGCTGCACGCTGTCTCTCTGAAATTCGCTCATTATAGCTACATCGACCAGACAATGTTTCTTCAATACGCTTTATTAAAGCTTCACGTCGGCCACTACTTTTTAACGCTGCATAATGTAGCGCTGGCACAATAAAAGTATCAATTGCCACATTTTGTTTAGAAGTAGAAATCTGAGCAGAATTTATACTCACGCTACTAGCTGCCAATTCACCAGCCAAATCTGCTAATAAACCTGGGCGGTCTTTGCCAACAGCTATTATTTCAAAATGGTTCTGTTCATTGTTATAAAAAATGTTGCAATAAACTCCTGTTTCCCCTCGTTGATGCGCCTGTGAAATTGCTTGTAACTGTCTGACCATAACTTCAAGACGATGACTGACAAGATGACGTGGGGTTAAAATTTTTAAAAAGTCTCGCAATGGTAAAAGCTCTTCAATTAGTTTTGATTCAAGTTCGATACGTTTTCTTTCAGCCCGCGCGAGCATATTCTGCACTTCAATACCAGAGCGTAATACCTCAATCGTACGACCATATAATTCATGCAAAAGCGACTCTTTCCAATCATTCCAAACAGTAGGACCTGTTGCGATAGCATCAGCATAAGAAAGTAGAAGCAACATATTTAGACGTTGTATTGATTGTACTTGTTCTGCAAAATTTGCAATCAGCGCATCGTCCTGTAAATCACGTCGCTGTGAAATACGAAACATTGTCAAATGCTCTCGTACCAGAAAGCCTATATCTTCGCAGTCATCAGGTTCTATAGCAAACCTGTTTAAAATTTTCTGCGCAAGTTCAGCGCCAAATTCTGAATGATCTTGGCCATAACCCTTACCAATATCATGCAATAGCGCTGCTATTAATAATACGTGATGCCGTTTAACATTTTTAGCAATATAATTTATAAATTTTGGTGTATTTTCTTTGTGATCACTTAAAAGTGCAGCTACGTTACGAACGCAAGCAATCAAATGAAAATCAACAGTATAAATATGAAATGGTTCTCTTTGAGGCAAACCACTAATATATTTTATTTCTGGTAAGATACAATCAAGCACGCCTAATTCGTGCATGCGACCAAGCATAAGACCCCCATGCTGTGAGTCCGCAAGTATCTCTAAAAAAATTCGTAAAACATTAGAGTCTTTTACAACAATAGGCGATAGCAATTTTTCACAATTCGAGGCTATGTATTCACTAGCTCGCGGATGAATCGACAGTTCGAATTGTTGAGCAACTTGAAAAATACGCAAAATATCTATTGGTTCAGCATTAAATTGTTCTTCACTAGCAAACAATGCTTTGCCAATAACCACAAAACCTTTAACCCTCTTCTTTTTGGGCAGTTGGTCATGAGAAAAGGCTTCATGACAGCGCGCCAATACATGCTGAGCGCTGGTACGAATTTCACGAGCACAACGAAAATATCGTGTTAATAATTCATCATCTACCGGGCGCTCTGCTACTCCAATGATACCAAGCTGTGTTGCAACATCACTACGAAATTCCGCGCGCAATTGGTCTTCACGTCGTTGATTTAAAAAATGTAATGCTAGACGAATAGCTAGTAAAAAATCATATCCATTTAAAAGAGCAAGCACATCGCGCCTTGCCGCATATTCACGAGTATATAATTCGTGCCAATCATTTATCCGCCATAACAAACGAGCAGCCCACCAAACTCTATGTACATCACGTAAGCCCCCGACATCATATTTGATATTTGGTTGCATATGATAAACAGCACTATTTTCATCATCCAATAACCAATCTGCAACTGATTGGCGCATCTCATTACGAATACTAGGCAAATTTAAAACGTTATTAAGAGTCTTTTCGAGTTCAAAAACTAATTCAGCTGTACCTACTATCGGACGCCAGTCTATAGCACCGGTACAAATAGTTTCGTCAGTTTGCACTAGACGAGCAAAGTCTTTGGGGGTACGAACTGCATGACCGACATCAAGATTTGCATCCCAAAGTGGATAAAAAATTGCATCAGCAGCTTTGCGTACTTGTGAGTCTTCGGGTTTTCTACTGATTAACACGATATCAATATCAGAATATGGTCCGAGTTCATGACGCCCTAAACTACCAATTGCGATTATCCCTAAATCTGCTGCACCAGGTGAAGTGGTTCCGATAGCTCGTTGGTATAAAGCTGTAATAACAGATTGCACTTGTTCAGTCATTAATGCGGTACTTTTACTAGCCCCTAACCCACGTATAAATTGTTCGTGGACGTTTTGGCGAGCCGTAATAATTTGCTCTTTTACCCATACACCACATTGTTGAGCATCAGATGGCGCTAGTAAATTAAATGAAGTCACAATAGTTATTTAAGTTTGGGGGCAATATTAGTCTAGTTAAATCATTAATCTCTTTTGTATTGATGCAATTTGCGATTGTATTGGCTAAATTTCTGTTAATTTTTGCTATTATTAAATAAAACAACACCTTTTCGTAATATACGCAACTGTACTGAAGTTAGCACAGGATTTGGGTCATCTGGTGCTGCGTACATAAGATTTTTAGGACTTTTATGATGACCTTTTAAGCCGAAAAAATGTCCAAGCTCATGAGCTAAAACATCAACGGTAAAAGATTGAGGTGCTACTATAATATATCTTCTTTTTTGATATTTCTTTTCACGCCCAAGATATTGCCAATGTCTACCGGCAATATCTGTATCTTTATGGTCTAAATCAAATAGTCTTGGAACTAAAAATACATGTACACAATCATCCTCATTAACATATTTAGCTAAAGCGTCACGTTCATCAGCACTTTGCACAAATTGCACCGAAGGCTCATTGTAATGAATATATCGCAAGGAAAATACAGCAGTTGTAGTAATAAAAAATGTTTGTGCTTTAACAATGGCCTTATCATAATATTCTTTTATAGGTTGCGCATCTTCACCTGTAATATGTAAGCAAATTGGAATTGTTATTTCGGTTTTTATTGGATTATTCTGTTTTTCTTGAGCGATAGAGGAATTTAGCGCCACAATATAAAAAAACACGATAAAAATAACTAGACAATATGAATATAGTGATTTAGTCTTTCGCATTTTAATGGCTCATTTCTTAGTTGTTTATTATTTGATATTTTAATCCAAACTCAGGTAAATTGTATTGATTTAAATCGAGTTCACTAATGATTAAAGTATATATTATCCTACTTTTATTTATTTTTCCCACTTTAGCAATAGCAAATATTCAAGATGACCTTTGTGACGCTGCAAGCAAAGGTAACCTAAAAGAAGTACGTAGACTACTTAGCAATGGCGCTGATGCAAACTTTCCCGATAAGCATGGTACCACTCCGCTAATAAAGGCACTTGCATTTTATCAATATGAGATTGCTCAATTTTTACTGCAAGCTGGTGCAGATCCAAATAAAAAAGATAATTTAGGCAATGTTGCCATTACCTCTGCAGCATATAAAGGCCAGCTAAAATTCATAAAACTTTTGCTCGATTATAATGCTGATCCCAATATTGAAAATCAAATGGGAGACACTGCCCTATTAAATGCTATGTTCTCTAAAAATTGGGATGTTGCTGCATTATTACTTAAACATGGTGCAAATCCAAATGTTCATAGTGCAGTCTGTATACCTATACACACTGCTGCAAAATTGGCACCAGAGCTTTTACCTTTGTTAATTAAAGCTGGCGCTGATGTTGATGTTACCGATGCTAGCAAATCAACAGCCTTAATGACTGCAGTCAGGCACGGTGATATTAAAGTTGTTAATATATTGCTTAGCGCTGGTGCTCAATTAGAACTTACCGATAATATGAGTCGCACTCCATTAATTATTGCAGCAGTTCTCGGTAAAAGTGAACTCGTTGAAATTCTATTTCGTCATGGAGCTAAACTTGAAGCGCGTGACAAAGATGGAAATACTGCACTGCTTTCCGCATTATCTAAAGGCCATTTAAATACCGCATATTCCCTTATAAATCATGGAGCAAATATTAAGGCGATAGATAATGATGAAAATAATTTACTTATACTATCAGCACGATTAGGAGATATTAACTTAGTTAAAAATTCTTTAACAGCAGGTCAAAGTATTACAAAAACAAATAAACAAAACACTTCAGCACTTCAAGCAGCTGCAGTTTCAGCAAATTTAGAATTGGTAAAATTTCTTATTGAAAAATGTAACGCATCCATATGCAAATCTTTCTACACCCCAGCACTAATCAACGCAGCCGAAAATGGTAGAACAACAACAGTTGAATTTTTGCTGTCGTATGTTTCTAATAGTACTAGTGATAAATCTTATTTAAACCATGCGCTAATTGCTGCAGTATCTTCAGGTAATGAAAAAACTGTGGCATTACTTTTATCTAATGGTGCCAACGCTAATTTTGTATGTCCAACTGACACGTATCCCAATACAGAAGGATTTACAGTTTTAATGAAAGCAGCTGATCTTGGTCAAAGCGAAATTGCTTTATTACTCTTAGAAAAAGGTGCAAATATAAATGCAATCGATCAATACAACAAAAGCGCTTTATTGTATGCAGTTGAAAGTCAACATATAGAGGCTGTGAATTTACTGCTTAAGTATGGTGCCGACCCTAATATTAAAAATTACATGGGAGACACTGCACGAGATTATACTTATAGGTATATAACAAGCGAAGGACGTAAAATTCGAAAAATTTTAAACAACTATAACGCCCGAGGAAAAACATATATTGGCGAAACTCCTCTACCGGTTGTTGCAAAAAATACTACGGCAGCTATTACTGGATTAGGATACTTGAGTCTTGCTATATATATGCAAAATAAACTGCACCGTAATAATACCAAGCAAAATTCTATGCGTTGGGTTAACTATGGTTTGCTAGTAGGTGCTGGTGCTTCACTATTCAGTTATTTTATGTTGCATAGTAACAAAGCTTCTAGCAATGATCCATATTCAGGTTTAGGCGAATTTTTTGCTTTAGCAATTGTTGCCCCTGCGACTATTGCCATAGGTGTTAGTGGATATTTCGCTCGCAATAATCAATTCTACTATTATAGTAGCGCTGCAGCAGTTGCCGCATTACCAATTCTTGCAGTGCAATTTTAAAAATACACAAGCCAATATTTTTTAACTACTTAATTACAATCGATTGCCGTTTTGCTCCCCAACTACCAGGAGTCTTCTCAAAATGCCCAGAAATTGTAGTATGGCAATTTAAACAACCACCATTATCATCAATAGCCCAAGTACTTATATCATAACCATTTCTACCAATGACTACTTGTTGACAATTTGGGCAAAGAGTACTTTGCCCGTCAGGGTCATAAACATTACCCGTATATACATAATGTAATCCTAAATTTAATGCTTGCTGACGTGCTCGTTTAAGCGTAGCGGCAGAAGTCGCTCGTCGATCAGTTAACTTATAGTCCGGATGAAAACTTGTAAAATGCACAGGCACTGTAGGTCCAAGTGCCTCCAATATCCATTCACACATTTTCCCGATTTCTAATTCTGAATCATTCGCTTCAGGTATTAACAATGTAGTTATCTCAAGCCATACATTAGTTTTTTGCTTTATATAAATTAAAGTTTCTTTCACTGGTTCGAGTTCAGCCAAACAATATTTTCGATAAAAATTTGCATCAAATGCTTTTAAATCAATGTTGGCTGCACTCATTGGAGCAAAAAACTGTTCACGTGGTTTGTCATTAATATATCCAGCACTGACCACTACTGGTTCAATTTTCTGTTCACGACAAGCTATCGCAGTATCAATGGCGTATTCGAAAAAAACAACCGGGTCATTATAAGTAAAAGCTACTGATTTGCACTGCGCTGCAACCGCAGCTTGGGCAATAGCTTTCGGATAAGCTTGTTGCAATAAACGGCTATGTTCTTTTGCTTTAGACAAATCCCAATTTTGACAAAAATTGCAGCCGAGATTACATCCCGCTGTCCCAAATGAAAGAACCGGTGTTCCAGGATAAAAATGATTGAGTGGTTTTTTTTCTATGGGATCAATACAAAATCCACTTGATCGACCATAGCTAGTCATAACTATCTGCCCATTTTGGGCCATACGCACAAAGCAAAATCCTCGTTGTCCTTCTTTTAAAACACAATATCTGGGACATAAATCACAGCGAACATGATCGCTGTCGATTTTAGTATAAAACTCACTAGCAACTTCCCCTGGGCTAATTTCTTGGTACATATGTGTTAACATAAACTCGTTTGCAATTTCACGTAAAGGCTTATTTTAATAATGAATAATATTTTCTTTTAGAAAACAAATAGATACGCATGATAAGTTTTTGATCATCTTTAATGCATAAGATTACACTTTTCTGACAAAAATTGTGTAATATAGAAGTAATGGCACCTAATAAGCTTACTAGTCGACATGTACGTCATCCAGTAAATCTGTTCGTAGGTATTGTCGATTCAGACACCCCACCCGGTCGTACACGCAACATTAGTTTAAGCGGACTCTTTGTTGAAACAGCAACTCGGCCGCAAATAGGCTCGGCTATAGACATTTGGTTTGTATGGGGAGATGATACCTATACTAGCAAGGCAAAGGTAATTCGACATGCTGATGATGGTATTGGCGTAGCTTTTGTTGAGCCAGATGTTCATCTTCTTGACGCTCTTGCCGAAATTCTTGATCTCCCATCATTATCTTAGTTTTTCTTTAAATTATGCCAACTGAACCAGCTTCCTCACCTTCTAATAAATGGTTTGTACTATTTGCTATCGGTGTTGGTACATTTATGTCTGCATTAGATAGCAGCATTGTAAATATGCTTTTGCCGGTTTTACGCCAAACCTTTCATACTAATGTTGCCGCTATTGAATGGGTGACTACCGTTTACCTATTTGTTGTCAGTGGTGTCTTACTTACATTTGGGCGATTAGGAGATTTACGCGGACATAAAAAATTATATCTCACCGGATTTATAGGCTTTATGAGTAGTTCAGCACTATGTGGTCTAGCTTTAACTCTTACTTGGCTAATCTGTTGTAGAGCCTTACAAGCATTATCTGCGGCAATGCTTTTCGCTAATTCACCAGCAATTCTAACTAAAACATTTCCTGCAACACAACGCGGCAAAGCTTTAGGTCTACAAGCAACCATGACCTATTTAGGACTCACCATTGGTCCGTCATTAGGGGGAATGTTAGCTCAACATTTAAGCTGGCGCGCAGTTTTCTATCTTAATGTTCCTGTTGGTGCTGTTGCCTTATATCTTGGTTATCGTTCTATACCAGATGATAACCAAAAGCATGAATCTACGCATTTTGATAAAGTTGGGGCTTCGCTTTTTTTTATTGGACTCTTTTCACTATTATTAGCTTTAAATCAGGGGCATGCCTGGGGATGGAGTTCCAAGATAATCATAAGTTTATTACTTAGCGCCGTCATCATACTGACAATCTTTTTAAAATATGAATATCAACATCAAGCACCAATGCTTGATTTATCTCTATTTAAAAACCTAACCTTTTCAGTGTCAGCTTTTTCTGCAAATACTATTTATATTGCTATGTTTATGTTAATTTTTTTAATGCCATTCTACTTAATACAAGATCGCAGTCTTAATATTTCTCATGCAGGTTTAATAATGACTGCGCAACCAGCAACCATGATGATCGTTGCTTCTATTGCTGGTGCACTCTCGGATCGTTTAGGTGTAAGACTAATTAGTCTAATTGGACTTTTTGTATTGGCGTGTGGCTTCTTTTGGTTAACTTACCTCACCTCAAATACACCATTAAATCATGTGGCACTAAATCTTGCGATTTGTGGCCTAGGTATAGGTCTCTTTGGTTCACCCAACAATAGTAGATTGATGGGTGCAGCACCACGTAATCGTCAAGGTATTGCTGCCGCTATTCTTGCTTCATCACGTAATCTTGGAATGGTGCTTGGTGTTGCCACCGCTGGTGCAGTATATACAACGATTTTAGCTAAACATGGAGACGATGCAATATCTACAGCAGTAACACATGGTTTCTATGTGTCGTTTGGTATTATATCATTATCATTTTTAATTTTGTTGTTAGCAAAACGGTAAAAAATCGCGATTTTACTAAATTACTAAAAACATCATCTACCCTGCCAATAACTGCAAATTTCCACCAAATTCACCACGAATGCGTTGCCATTCTAACTTAATCCATGGGGTATAATTTATATTGTTTTCAAGTAATTCTCCGTCTAGTTTATCAGCGAGAATCCATCGTGTGGCTGCAATTTCATTTTTATTTGGTGATATCGCCTTATTTAAACAACCTATAAACACATGGCATAGCTCATTTTCTGCACCAATATTTTTAAAATATGCTTGATATTGAAACTTAAATAAATAATTTACCGATGCATTGACACCTAGTTCTTCGCTTAATCGACGAACTACAGCTTGGGTTAAATCTTCACCGCGACGTGGATGGCTGCAACAAGCATTTGACCAAAAAAGCGGCCATAAACTCTTCTGTTCTGAACGTTGTTGTAATAATACTTGATTATCATCATTTATTAAAAACACTGAAAATGCTCTATGCAGTATACCATTAGCAGCATGACATTCTTGTTTTTTAGCAAAACCGATTTCTGTATCGGTAGCATCCACCAAGATAAGAGGCTCATCATCAAAAGATACTATTGCATTTGACGAAATCACGCTAATCAACTTTCTGTTAAAAATCAACCTATTTGGGTTACTAGGCTACGATAACCAGCTTGCTTGATAGCATCAGCAACTTGCAGCGCACTATCCGGGCATACTGCAATAATTGAACCGCCACCACCGCTACCAGTTAACTTTGCACCAATAGCTCCATTACGTCGAGCTATTTCAATAAGTTCTTCGAGTTCCCAACAAGATACTTGCAAGGCATTAAGTAAACCCTGACCCACATTTAATAATACTCCTAATTCTTCTACCCTATTTGTTTCGATAGCTTGTACCGCCTGAATAGTTAACGCATCAATTTCATTAAAAATTCGCCGATATAATGAACGATTGCTTTCAAAAGCAGCCCTAACTCTTGCGACCATTTTAGCAGTCGAACTTGCTAAACCACTAACACCAATTACAATAGGTATTGGCTCACTCACTTTTAAAGCTTGCATTACTGGCGGGTTTTCTCGTTTATATAATAGTAATCGTCCAAATGTAGCTAAGGTATTATCAACCCCCGAAGGTGTTCCATGTGCTATTTCTTCGCATTTAAATGCTAAATTATTAACTGCAATATCAGCAAGGTCAAAATTATAAATTTTAGCAATCGCACGAATACAAGCCACAGCAAATGCAGCCGATCCGCCAAGTCCCATGGCCTTTGGTACTTGTGAAAATACTTCAAAATGTAATGAAGCATTGGTAATTTTAAATTCTTGCAGAATAAGATTTATACATTGTTCAAAATAATTTTTGGGTGCTTCGTCCTGATGCCATTGAATTGCTATATTCCATTTGGGCATTTGCAGTTGCAGCCCGGGAGTATCCGCAGCATTTACTTTGACTTCGACTGCCATTGGCAGCGGTGCTGCTAAGGCATGGCTACCATGAACAACAGCATGTTCACCTAATATAATAACTTTACCATGACCAATACCTATGCAATTATCGTTACCCAAACGTTTGCTCGGCGCAATTTGCGTTACAGTTAATCTTTGTACGATTTGTTTTGCGACACGTACTTTAATATCACCGATAGAAATTAGTTCGTTAACAACCTTTTCTAATATCTCTGGTGAGGCCCCTGCAGTTACCGCTACACTTCGTGCATGTAAAGACATATGACCACGTTGAATACCTTCGGTAACTAAAGCACGTAGAGCCGCAAGATTTTGTGCTAAACCAACCGCTCCCATTACTTGTGCTAGCTCTTTAGCTGTATTTATTCCTAACATTCTTAAACAAATACCGACACTCGGATTGGCTTGCAGTGATCCACCAACGATCCCAACCTTGATTGGCAATTCGATACTACCAACAAGGTCTCCTTGAACATTACAATGCCAATCAGTAAGTGCTTTATAACCATTGCGGGATGCATAAGCATGAACTCCTGCTTCAATTGCACGCCAATCATTACCGGTTGCGATAGCCACTGCATCAATTCCATTCATGATACCTTTATTGTGCGTAGCAGCACGATAAGGATTTACCAAAGCAAATTCATTAGCCATAATTATTGCATCGCGAACCTGCTCACCTTTGAATTCATTGCTAGCCAACAGGTCACAAGAGAGTTTACATTTTGCTCTTACTAATGCACGATCAGTCAAATTTGAAAGTATACGTAAAACAACATGACCACCGGTAAGTTTTTCAATTAAACCTGCAACTCCTTCGCACATAGAGTTAACAAGATTGGCGCCCATTGCATCGACGGTATTAACCAATATATGCAACGCCAGCATCTGACGATTATTAGAAGAGGCAACATGACTCATGACTTCAAGATCACAAGCACCGCCGCCACGAGCGAGTAAATTTGGATGTATACTATTAGCTGATTGTAATATTTCTTCTTTATTCTGCAAAATGGCGTCAGTTGCGCTTTGTAAATTAGAAATATCAGTAATTTGAATTTGACCAATAAGTAATGGATTATCAGCTTCGCAGCAAAAACCACCCGCCTTACGAACAGTTCGTGCAATAGAACTCAATGCTGCCACTATGGATGGTTCTTCAACTACCATAGGAACAACATAATCTTTTTCATTAATTAAAAAATTAACACCAACGGACAATGGCAAGCCAAACACACTAAGTACATTTTCGCTCATATGTTCAGCTACATCACAAGACAGAATATTCTGTTTAAGTCTAAGTAAGCGATGGTCTTCGCTATTTAAGAAACCCCTTTCGTTAAGTAATTGTAAACGCTGTTCACGAGTACGATGAAAAAAACC
The DNA here is from genome assembly GCA_016931625.1 of Deltaproteobacteria bacterium. NCBI lineage: Bacteria > Pseudomonadati > Myxococcota > Myxococcia > Deltaproteobacteria bacterium. The sequence goes on from JAFGEK010000029.1 coordinate 21,079, forward strand.
AGGGATACGCGAACGCTCCATCATAACTCCAGGTTATAGTAATTTTAGATATTTCATGAGGCGATAGCACCATCGCCAGCAACAATTAATGGCACTATTTCAAACCCCTCTTGTAATACTGCATCAGATACTTTTTTCATGGTGCTTTGATTGCGGCACGCAAATAGTCCAAGATCACCTCCCGCCCCTGATGGTTTATAATAACCGCCATTACTAACAACAATATCAGCAAGTAGCCTATGCGTCTGAGAAACTAATTCTATACCACTTGTATCGCTTAATTTTATCATCAATTCATTATAATCAGATATCGCGTGCAAAAACCTTATAGTATCTTGTTGCTCAATTGCATTAATACTTTCGTGACTAATTTGACTCAACTGTGACATTAGCTTACCGTAAGTCATACTATCACGTTTGCGATAATGTTTAAGCGCCGCTAAAATTGAAGCAGTATTAACCTCTTGCCGTGTTGAGACCGCACCAAACTGCAATTCTTTAGGTAAATTAACATTTTTAACCGAAATTTGTTTATCTTTACCTAAAGTGAATTGAATCACCGAACCCATCACCGCAGCTGCGACGTCAATACCACTGCCACTACCTTGAGCTTGACGATGCACATCAACGATTTGAGGTAAAACTTTATTACAATTAACTTCAGTAATCCCTGCAAACTTTAGCAAACCAATAAAAGTAGCGGATACAAGCGCAGCACTTGATCCAAAGCCAAGTTTGCAGCCATCATCACTATATAAATCAGACGTATCAGTAGTAATTGAGAAATCGCATAACACCCCACCTTGTGATGCAATATATTTTGACGCAGATACTATAGCCTGTTCTATAAAAATAAGTTTGTTGCGTAATTCATCATTAACTGGCGAAATATATTTGAATCGACTATTTATAATTTGGCATGCTTGCGTCTGCAGTGAAAACGCAAGTGCATTAATGTAGCAGTTTACTACATTTTTTTTGCTATCAACAGAAGTGGGCCATTTTAAAATCGAAACCTTCGCTCTTTTCTCAACTGCCATCACCAAAGCTTGCGCCCCGGTTAAAACTGCATATTCACCAATAAGAACTAACTTACCTGGAGCACTGGCTTTAGTCACAACATCCCCCTTTAGCTGTTACAGCGCCTCCAGGCCCGCTATCAATTAGCTTAATAACCCCAGGCACTTCTTTAAGAACTTTTTTAATGATCGCCTTTGAATCTTCTTGACATAGTACTTTCACTTGCGGTCCGGCATCGATAGTAAAATATACAGCTAAACCTTTTTGTCGTAATTTGCATATAGTCGATATCAAAGCTAGGGTAGTACTATTCCAATAAAGTAATCCAGGTTGAGCCGACATTGCTAAGGCATGCATTTTTAAACAGCTATGCTCAGCCAATTCTCCAACTTGATTAAAATCCTGCGCTAAAACTGCTTCTCGCATTTGCTTGATATTTTGTTCTGTCGAAACAACCCAGCTATCCCAAAATGGAGATGTATTGCGAGTATGTTCCATACCGGAGGTTGACTGCACCTTCTTAGCTTCATTGCTGGTGATTGCCACTATAACCGCAATTGGCCATTTTTCTGCATCACATAAAGGTTTAGCAATGGCGTCGCTACCATCATTAAGTTCTCCTTTATGCATTTCTACAAAACCACCGAATATTGATCTAGCTGCCGAACCAGAACCTAAACGAGCAATACCTGAAAGTGTTTCAAGCTTAATATTAATCTTTAGAGCATGCGCCGCCGCTGCTACAAGTGCAGCAAAACCAGAAGCAGATGAAGCTAAACCTGCACCTGTGGGAAAATCATTTCGACTTTCAACTATGGCACGCAAATTTACACCAGCCATTTGCCTTAAAACGTCTAAAACCCGTATGACTTTAGCAGTTGTTGTCGCGTCGGCCAGTTGACCATTTAAATTAACTTGGTCCTGTTCAAAATCATTAAAACGCACATAGCTACGTGTTATCAGATTATTCAGGGTTAATGAGATTGAACCAGTGGCTGGCAAGTTTAATTTTGCATCACGCTTACCCCAGTATTTTATCAATGCAACATTAGGATGAGCCCAGGCGGTGGCATGATGCATTATTTTTTACTCAACTTTTTATGGTATTTCGATGATACCTTTTTTAAGCAATAATAAAAGACAAGCCTGTACACATTCTTCGACCGATTTTTGTGCAGTATTAAGCACTAATTCAGCAGATGACGGGGCTTCGTATGGATCATCAATGCCAGTAAAACCTTTGATCAACCCAGCACGTGCTTTTTTATACATTCCTTTAGGATCACGCATCTCACACACGGACAAAGGCACATCAAGAAAAACCTCAAAAAAGTCTAAATCATTATCAACATGAAGTTTACGGCAATTATCACGATCTGCTCGATAAGGACTAATAAAACTAGTAATTGCAATAGAACCACTATCAGCAAATAGCTTTGCAACTTCACCAATACGACGAATATTTTCAGCACGATCCTCGGTCGAAAAACCTAAATTATTGTTGAGACCATGACGAACATTATCACCATCTAAACGATAAGCATGTATCGCATGACTAACTAGCACTTTTTCTAAAGCTGATGCGATAGTACTTTTGCCTGATGCTGATAAACCAGTAAACCAAATAGTTGCCCCTTTGCTTTTTAAATCACGCCAACGCTGTTCTCGAGTTATTTCACCTTCATGCCAATGAATATTTTCAGGTTTCATGTTTGTAATAATTCTTCATGTTAAAAGGTTTTTTAAGTAAATTTATGTAACTAAAGCTCCTACACTTGTACAAGGGTAGGAGTTTTAAAATTTGCGCCTTTTGTAATTATTGCTATTTACAGAAATTGAGTTAGTTGCAAGCGTTAAAACACCAAAATTTTACTGTAGATTTTATTATGATGAGTCCGACAATATTACTTTTTGATATCGATGGTACCCTTCTCAGTGCTGGTGGTGCTGGCAAACGTGCCCTTGAACAAGCAATCAGTCAAGCCGTGGGTACTGCGTACAAACTAGCTTTTAGTCTCGATGGCAGAACTGATCGCGCCATTGTGCGCCAATCGCTTATTGATTTGCATTGTTCTGACAGCGATATTGAAAAAACCATCACACAAATTCTCGATAACTATGTTGAACGCCTTAAAATTGAGCTTAATGATACAAGTGCGTGTTATGTATATCCTGGCATATTAGATGTTCTTAATTTCGCTTACGCAAAACAAAACACGATTGCTTTAGGGCTTGGTACCGGCAATATTCAACGTGGTGCTAAAATAAAACTCGCGAGTGTAAACCTTGATGGGTATTTCAGCTTTGGTGGATTTGGTAGTGATCATGAAGAACGACCTGAAATTATCCGCATTGGCGCTATGCACGGTGCCGCCAAGCTCGGATATGATGTAAAAACTTGTCGAGTTGTAGTAATAGGCGACACTCCTCGTGACATTGCTGCTGCTCATACAGTTGGTGCGATTAGCATTGCAGTAGCCACCGGCAAATACAGTATTGAACAGCTACAAAGTGCAGGAGCGACCTATGCTTTTGCTAACTTAGCTGACGCAAATACACATAAAGCGCTTTTCGAAGAATAACTTAATATACAGTGCCGTAGCTCATCCCCAATCATCTATAGACTTAGTGGCTAGTTTTTCAATTGTATCAAGAAATACCGAGGCATTGGTAATCAACCTTGCTGATTGTACATCATGCAGTTTTTGTAATTGACGTATTACTTGGGGCATTAATTTTATATCATTAAGCTCAAGCCATATTTGTCTTTGGCCATTCACGTCAGGCAAACAAATCATTGAAGTAAGGCAATAACCACGTCGAGCACACAACCCGCTTACCTGAGCCATGACGTGTGGATGATTATCAACCAACAGCAACAAAACTGTACGAGGTGAATCACTTTGAGCGTTACTATAAGCGTAGCTTGTATTCATGGAAGAACTAGCATGCTTAGACATTGGGCATCTCCATAATCATATCAGTGTTGGCGCTACCAGGTTTAACCATTGGAAACACATGTTCATTTGCTGCTATAGGTATACGTATCAACGTTGGTTTAGCTGACTGAATGGCACTCTTTAAGGCTTGCTGTGGATTTGTTTCACAAGCTAAATCGTAAGCTTGCCACCCAAAACCTTTAGCAATAGCGACAAAATCAACCTGAGTACGGTAGTCAGTAGCAAAACGTTGACCAACAAACAAATCTTGCTGTTGTCCAACCAAACCTAACGACTTGTTGTCAAACAGAATAACTTTAATACATAGCTCTTCTTCCGCTGCGGTAGCCATTTCTTGCATATTCATTAAAAGGCTTCCATCACCACTAAAACAGATCACTTTCCGATAAGGATTTGCAAGAGCTGCCCCTAATGCAGCAGGTAGACCAAATCCCATAGTGCCAAGGCCACCGCTGGTGAGCCATTGTTGCGACTTGGCAAATGGATAAACCTGTGCCACCCGCATTTGATGTTGCCCAACATCAGTTGTGATTATGGCATCATTGCCGGCAATACTCGCTGTTATTAAAATTGCTCCATAAGCGCTTTGTACTTCTGCATTTTCTATCGGTTGCATTGGATATTGTGCTCGTATTTCACATACTTTTTGTCGCCAAGCAGATCGCTTTTGTGCTTTTATTTTGGGCAATAATTCAGCTAGCACCACACTGACATCACCTAAAATATCAATTTCTGGGATACGGTTTTTTCCCAACTCTGCGGCATCAATATCGACATGAATTATTTGAGCCTTTGGGCAAAAATATGAGATTGCCCCAGTGGTGCGATCATTGAGACGCGCACCTAAAATTATTATTAAATCAGCATATTCGAGAACTACATTGGTAAATGGAGCTGCGTGCATACCCAATATCCCTAAAGACATTGGATGAACAGTTGGCAAAACATCTAATGCCATCAATGTTTTAACCGCAGGAATATTACTTTTAGTAGCTAGCTTTTCGCACAATTGTGCAGCTTGGAGTGTACGTGTACCACCTCCAAGATAAAGTACTGGTCGCTTTGCGTTATTGATTAAATCAGCAGCTTGTTTAATTTTTTGTAAACTAATAGATGGTGGTACATCAGGCATTCCTGGTGATGGCCACTCACTAATTTCTATCTTTTCTTGCTGCACATCTTTGGGTAAATCAATCAATACTGGCCCAGGTCTACCAGAAGTTGCTAAATGAAATGCTTTTGGAATGATTGTTGTTAATTCATCGGCACTACGTACTAAAAAATTATGTTTAGTAATTGGCGCACTAATTCCGTAGGTATCAACTTCTTGAAAAGCGTCAGTACCTAATAAATTACGATTAACTTGTCCGGTAATACAAACAAGAGGAATTGAATCGAGTTTAGCGTTTGCTAGTGCAGTAAGTATATTTGTCGCACCGGGTCCTGATGTGGCAAAACACACACCAACTTGTGCACTACTACGCGCAATACCTTCTGCAATAAAACCAGCACCTTGCTCATGTCGCGCAAGTACATGGCGAATTTGCGAAGATTGCGCTAGCGCATGATAAAGTGGCAAATTACTTCCACCAGGAATGCCAGAAACAAACTTCACACCCTGGCGTTCTAACAATTTCACAACAATTTCGGCACCAGTTAAAAAAGTCACAGTTGACTCCCAAGGCTAATCCCTCGGGCATTCGATTTAGGCGGGGTATGTTTACTTGGGCAGCCCCCGCCGGTCATCGCGCCGGAGGGGGTTGATCGATAATTTAAAGACCCCTACGGCGCGCTAGCTACAATCAGTACTACGACTACATTAACTGTTAAGTTAATAGTCACAGCGATTCGATTAATAATTAAGCTAGCAGCTTTCATAAGGAAGCCCTTAAATAATAAAAATAAATATAAAATATTCTCCTTTTAAAAACAAGAGAAAAATCATTTGTATTATTTACATGCATATGCATGCGCGCTATTGTATAGATAATGAGAACAACCATAGATATTTCTGATGAACAACGATCGAAACTTTTAGAAATTGCTGGGCGTCGTGGTGAAAAAGGCTTTTCATCCATCGTTAAAGAGGCCCTAACTCTGTATCTGCGTGACCAGCAAAAAAATGAGGCAATTGCCTTAGCAATTAAACTTCGTGGTCAGCTACCTGAAACAGAAGCAGAAGAGTTAGAAAATTACTGCAAAATTATACGAAAATTCTGGCGATGATTATTGCCGACACCGATGTACTTATTGATTTTTTACGTGATTATCAGCCAATTGCTGATCGTATTGCTTTAGAAATTTCGTCAGGTTCATTTGCCACAACAGTTATTACTGCTTTTGAACTCAACTCTGGGGCTCATTCTGCTCGACAAAAACATGCGGTAACTTGTCTACTTGATGCACTCAACATTATAGTGCTCGACCATAATGCCTCTACTATTGCTGCAAAAATTCGCGTTGACTTGGAGTCTCGCGGCGATGGTATTGTTATGGCTGATTATTTGATTGCTGGTATCTGCCTTTCACAAAAGGCCTCTCTTTTTACTAGAAACATCAAAAACTTTAACCGTATACCAAATTTGAAATTAGTAACCCCATAAAAAAACGCCCGATTTACTTTCATTAAGTAAATCGGGCGTAAGTTACAACATTTACATTTAACTACTTTAGGCTAGCTGATTAGAACCAAGCTTCGCCTTGGATACCGATCTGAAGACCATTGGAGTCGTCAGGACGGGGACCAATACCTGATGCGCCACCTTTAACTGAACCTTTGGCAGCATCATTCCAGGTTGCGTAGGTAGCATAGAGACGAATACGTGGTACGCCACCAGGATTAGAGCAGATTTCGATAGCTGGGGTAATTTTGATTAAATTAGCAGCATCACCTTCATCAGGCGTAACTTGATCAAAGCCAGCTTCGAGCAACAATTGAACATGCTTAGCAACAGCATAAGTAACACGACCACCGAACTCAATAGCTGTTACGGTGACGTCAGCATCGCTGTCTTTGTTCATTTCATAAATACCAACAACCTCTAAATTAAGACCAGGCATTGGATTAATATTGAGGTTGTCGATTACACGCATTTTGCTGATTTCTTTGGGTCTTGAAAGTTCAAGTCCACCATTTGCACCAAAGCTACCGTTAGCAACTGCGCCAGTGCCGTACTCGAAAGCAAGTTGATTGTTGCCGCCCATTACATTTTGAACATATTGGACAACGCCACCAAATGCGACATCGAGGTCATCATGTTTTGCTGCAATAGGAGTTACAACCATTACGCCAGCTTGAATGCTGCCGCCTTCAATGATACCGGCTTTGACGCGTAAGTCATGCAGGTAACCAGCATGAGCATCTGAAGAACCGGCGTTCATGATGGCATAGCTGACTTTGGCTTTTTCGCCAACAGCAATGTCTTCAATACCAGCGCCGTAACCTTGATGTGACCAATAGAACAAGTCGTTAATACCTGAGTATTCACGCTTATAGAATTTGGAACCAGCCCAAAGTGTGGCGTCAAGACCAGGGATCTTGGTCAAATCAACATATAATTGTTGGATTTTGGCGCTATAATTACCTTCCCAACCAGCAAAACTTGTACCCCAAACACCAATGTGATTGGGATCGTAGTTACCGCCAAGCATGATTACGGCGTGACCGATGGTGCCGTCTTCACCCTTGAAGGCAAGTAAATTAAATCCAAATTCCATCCAGTCATTTTCATTACCAAGACGGAATTTAGCAGGAGCGCCAGAAAGACCATAAAAGGTCTGTTGGCCTTTATTTCCGCTTAATTGAGCACCTTGGCTCACGCGGAAATAACCGAACATTGAAAGACGCTCATCAGCAGCTTGAGCGCTAGAAGCAACAGAAACAACCGTCAATAAAGCTAAAGCCTTTACGATCCGAATGGATCTCATTTTTGTATCCCCTCTGCGTTTTATTACAACTTAAGTTTCGCAAGAAGAATGACCCAAAAAGTCATACAGGAAAAAAAAATACCGTTGCGATTTTTAGTTACCGCCTCCTTCCTGAGTCGCAACGCCTGCACCGGACGGGCTACGCCTGACGGGTTAAGCATGGTGTCGCGTTCACTCTCGATCCACAACTACCGAATAAACCAAATCTCGGTAATTGCGGGTTATACGCTTTACTCTTTTCAGGCAAGGGAGCAACCCAATGACCTGCCCACTTATCTGATAAATTCGACAATAATCTACTGCCCATATCATTGAAGCATTGTGTAGGATGTTCAGCACCAATGGTATGTGCACGTAGTCTCCTATAAGACATGCTAGGTGCGCGGCAAATTAACATGCGCTGTTCGTGTGGGTCAATGGTATTAATAAACTCATGTGCATGTATTCTATTCAGAGGTATATTCTGTTTTGTATTCACCCCAAAATCCCCATACTCCATGGATGACCTCTGAACTTGCTGCATTACAAACCCCTGCGCATATCTATTTGCTATCTTGGCCTGCGGTCCTAACACATCACCATGACGCTGGCAACGAGACATTTAAAAAAACCACCAGTAAAATGCGATCGAATTGCTTGAAATTATTATCTGGTGACGATCTTGTCGATCAATGGCCTATTATTTAATTAGATTGGCCCTCAGGAGTCTCAGTAGCTGCATTAACTGCATCTTTTTCAGGGTTTTTAGTAGTTAAAGTTTGGTTGTTATCATCTAAAGGTGTATTAATTTCTGTTTTGTCTTGTTCGGGTGAATTTTGATCCTTGTTGCTCTCTCCATTTGTGCTGTCACTATCTAATGTGTTGGTTTTAGCTGCGCCGCTGTCAACAACATTAGAATCATCTTCGCTTTCCATTAATTCCGTATCTACTTTTTTATCATCAATATTAAGATCGTTTTCTTCTGATTCGCTATTTGCTTTATCTTCAAATTCTTCAGGTTGAATACGATCGCGTAATGCCATTTCTATTTCAAAATCACGATTCTCAATGCGCTCGCGATTGGCTTGTCCATGATCTTGCACAATAAGAAAAATATGAATTTTACAACGATTGGATCCCGTTTCAGTGCCTACTACGCGATAACGGTTAGGGCCTTTCCAATCGGTTTCCATCGCGCGTTGGCCATCACCAATTTCTTTAGTTTCACTCGATCGACTAAAAATACCCCGGACAAAACCATGCCCTTCTTGGCCAGTAATCTTGCGATCATTTCCTTCTAAAGGATAATTTTGTTGGGCGAAAAAATGCAGCATTAGTGGCCAAATAGCAGCGAGATTTCTATTATATTCGTAATCTTTCATCTCATTTTTAAGCGATTCATACCGTGCTTCTCTAGCATTTAAAAAAGCACAACCTGTAGATAAAATCGACGAAACAGATAATGTTACGCATAGATTAAACAATGCTAATCTGGCAAATTTGTGAAAAATAGTAACAAAAAAATAAAAATGGGTTGTTATAGAATTTAATAAACGCATAGAGACGGGACTTAACGCATATAGCTATGTTTTGTCTCCTCTCTAGATAAAAAAAAATAAACTTATTATGTCTTGTTATATTAATGAAGCATTTGGCATTGCCATACGTCTTGATATATGAGGTTTTTAAAATGTCACAAAAGTCGCAAACACATAAACATACATTCAAACACTTACCATTACAATGGCGGTCAGTATTAGCTTCCACGCGTCTAAAACTATGGAAATTGGGCGCATTGCCATATAATGCGCTTGTTTTTACCGCAGCAGCTATTGTGATTATTCAAGCAAAAGCTTGGAGAATACGCGACCATTAACTTTTTGTGCGATTAGCTCATGAAAATTGGCATCATCAGCGAATACTATTATCCGACATTAGGTGGCATTCAAGAGCATGTGCATCACTTTGCTCAAAAGGCCTTAGTAAGAGGCCATGATGTACGCATCATTACTCCTAGGGTACGAGGTGCCTATGATCGACAATTAGCAGGATCGCATGCGGTTCCAGTTATTCATGTGGGCAGGAGCATTCCTATCTATAATAATGGCTCAATCGCACGTATGGCGCTTGGTTATAAACTCGGTAATCAATTACAGCATATTTTCGAAAATGAAGCCTTCGATATAATTCATATTCATGCGCCGCTAACGCCAATGTTGCCGCTGCTAGCTTTAACCCGTTCTCCTACTACTACAATAGGCACTCTGCATACTAACTTTGAGGGCAGCCTTTTATTGCGCCTATTTCAAAAAAAATGCCAACAATATTTAAATCGTTTAAATGGCTTAATTGCTGTATCGCCAGCTGCAGCAAGACCACTCGCTTCATATTTTCAAACGAATTGCCGCATTATTCCTAACGGTATTGATGTTTCGCAGTTTCATCCTGACTTGCCTCGACGTTCTGAATTCGACGATGGCCGCATCAATTTGCTTTGGGTTGGGCGTATCGAACCTCGTAACGGCCTCGATCGCATGATCAAAGCTTTTATACTTGCCAGCCAGCGATGCCCTAATTTACGTCTAATAATAGTCGGTGACGGCCCGTTGCGGCCTACATTTGAAGCTATGGTACCAACCGCTTATAAACCATTTGTGTATTTTTCTGGCTTTATAAACGCCAGTAGACCTTCTTACTATGCTAGTGCTGATATGCTTTGTGTTCCCACGAGTATTTCTTCATTCGGTATTACCCTACTTGAAGGCATGGCTGCAGGTATACCTATAATTGCTTCAGACATTGATGGCTTTCGCGATGTAATGACTCAAGATCGTGAGGGCGTACTTATTGATACAGCAAATATAAACACCTTTGCTGAAACTATTGAAGCAATAGCCAATGATAAATCGTTAGCATTGAACTATGGCATGCGTGGTCGACAGACAGCTATAAATTTTTCTTGGGATCGTGTAACTGAGAAAATAATTGATTATTATCGCGAGATAAAGAACCAAGAAACAGGACAGACATCACGTTTAACTGCGTAATTGATGCGCTGCCAAGAACTCCTGAACTTGCGATAAACTCGGAGGGTGTACGCACCCAGGTGATGTTGTGCAAATTAAGGCAGCAACAGCACAAGAAAAGCGAATATTATCTTCATCGCTAAAATTACTTAATAAGCCATAGATTAAACCGCCACGAAAACTATCCCCAGCACCAGCACTATCTACTACTTCGATTTTAAAAGAAGGCATTTCACAACGTTTGCCTGGTGCTATGTGGTGCTCGATGTTGGTATTGGATTTATAACCACGACCGTACCATAGTGGTTTCTTACCAGAGGTAAAAACCACTAAACCAGGACATTGCTCAAGATATTTATAAAAAAGCTGTTCGCGAATTGTATCTGAATGCATGGCATCAGGATATTCACGTCTTAAAAATTCTTGAGATATTGCAATAATATCAGAAAGAGTTGCTAATTCAGAATCAGCACGAGTGTCGCATGTAACAACGCTACGAGCAGCATGATGTGCAGTGCGAGCAACTATTAGGGTTGCCTCACCAAATGATGGATCAATACAGGCAATTTTAGCTGCACGAATTTTATCTATGTTTGGCATTTCCCATTGTCGTGTTGTAAAAAGTAAATCGATGTATCGACCAAACACCGTACGAGTTTCGCCATCTGAAATTACCAGTTCGGTAACCCCTTGATAACCTGGCTGCACTTTCAATCCTGAACAATCAAGACCACGAGATTGCAAAAAATCGAGGGTGCGTCGACATTCATGATTATCGCCAATCCAATTGCCTTCTAATGTAACAGAGATACCTAGTTGAGCTAAAACAAGGGCGCTACCTGTTGCCTCACCAGAATGATTATCAAGTATTTCAACTATTTCAGAGTAACCATCAGGTTCTGGATAGCGCCCTTTTAATCTGATTATTTTACCAGTGCTAACATGACCAAAGCAGTAAACATCTGCCATTTAACTACCTAAATAAAAAACTAGAAATGTTCTAATATCAAACCATGAATAGTCAGCTTATGCTATTTGGCCTGACAATTTTTTTCTGCTTGGAGAAGTTCCATTTGAACTTTGGTTAGGTTGTCATCACTTTCTTTTGACATAGAAGCAGCGCGGATCTTATCATCAGCCGCTTGTCGTAAAGCTGTAGCGCGATCACAGCTTGAAGCTTTCTCCAATTCACTTTTTTGAAGTACAAATTTAGGACGATTTTCTTCGTATAACACGATTAGCTGATCTACTTGCCGCATTGCCTCCTCTTTAGAAATACCCCCACAGCTGCAAAGTACTCCTGAAAACAACAACACAATACTTATCCCTCGCCACATAAAAACTCCTTTTTTCAGTAAAAAATGAACAATGCACCATTGTAAGATTACCAAATATCGATACACAAAAAACCGGCGATTTCTCTATTGTAACATTATATTAAAAAATCATTGAATTTCTTAGTTTAAAAACAGTCTCTCCTGGGGTAACATATGATTGGTCGCAAGTACGGAGCTTTAAAATCGGAGGAAATGATGCTTCGTTCGCTTGTTGAAGAACGAGATTTGCAGCCAGTAAAAGCTGACGATACTGCTAAACAAGGTCAGATGGCACTTGAAAATTTCGTACTTGATGTCCTGTTTAATCCAGCAAATCGCGAAGGTTCTCGCTTTCGTGGCGAATGCTTGGCTTGGCGTGACGCCATCGAATGCAGGGCTCTAAAAAAGGATATGCTAGCTGATGCCCAAAGTTTTACTCCTGGAGCATCTGGTTGGGAGCGCTTTGGCGAAACCGGTAATATTGCCTATGCTGGACGCCTTGCTGGTTTTTTTACAACGGTGCGTTTTATACCAGGTGGTGAACCTGAAATTACCATCGATCTTGACGAATACAATTAAGCGATAACTTCTACGTATTTCTTTGTTTTCTATGACATTATTGCATAATTTTTAGTCATGGCTTAGATAATCGTATTAGATAATTTTTAGTAATACAACGCGTTAATATTTAATATTAGTTAATGCAAAATAATCATACATATTGCTCTACAGTTAAAGCCTTAGTATTCTTCGCCAACTCATAAATTTAAGGAATTTATAATGTCTGAAGAAGATTTAAAAAAAGAGCTTGAACGATTAAAAGCAGAAAATGAATCATTAAAAAAAGGTTCACGTACACAAACTATGAGGGTTAGTGAAAAGGGAGGATTATCTGTATATGGTTTAGGCCGCTTCCCGGTTACTCTTTATAAAGAACAATGGCTTAAATTACTTGATATGGCAGATGATATTCGTACCTTTATTAAAAACAACGATGATAAATTAAAAAGTAAAAGCGCCTAAGCTTAGCCTAGCCCTAAATACATCTGTCGTGTTACAGCTTACCGCCTAAAAGAAATGACCAAGCGTATTTGCATGGTGGCGTATACCCACTATCGTTCTGATGCTCGTCCGCGACGTGAAGCTACAGCATTAACGCAACGAGGTGATATAGTAGATTTTTTTAGCCTTGGTAATGCCAGTAAACTCAGTCAAGAGATAATTGATGACGTTAATATTTTTAATTTGCCTGCGAAACGCTACCGTGGTTCTAGCGCTATTGCATATATAAGAAGTTATATAAGGTTTTTTCGGCAAGCTTTAACATTAATCACTAAACATCATTTTACTAAGCGCTATGATGTTGTGCATGTTCACACCATGCCTGATTTTATGGTTTTTGTAGCTGCATTAATTAAACCGCTTGGTGTCAAAGTCATACTCGATGTTCACGATACTATGCCAGAACTTTACCAATCGAAATTTGGTTTGCGTGGACAACATCCACTTATTGCTGCTTTAGTAATGCAAGAACGTATAGCTTGCGCATTTTCTGACCGTGTTATTTGTGTTCATGAACCTCATCGCGACTTATTGATGCGACGTGGTGTTGATGGCAACAAAATAACACCTATATTAAATGTACCTGACTCTAAAATTTTTGGGCCCCCACGTGATAACCCGGTTTTATCTTTTGAACCACCACGAATTTTTTATCATGGAACTATTGCACAGCGTCTTGGTCTTGATGTGGCGCTACATGCTTTTCGCCGCGTTCATGATTGTATCCCAACGGTTAGCTTTAATATTCTCGGTACTGGTGATCAAGCAGAAGCTCTTCATTCTCTAATTGCTGACTTAGGACTTAATGACGCGGTTAATTTTGCAGATAAACAATTTGCCGTAGAAGAGTTACCTAAACTTCTTGCTGATGCTACTATTGGTTTAGTACCAAATCGTAGTGACCCAGCAACACAAATGATGCTACCGGTTAAGCTTCTTGAATATGTGCATCTTGGTATTCCGGCAATTGCTCCACGCTTACCAGTTATCAAACACTATTTTAGTGAAGATGCTTTAGCATTCTATGAACCAGGTAATTGCGAAAGTATGGCTACGGCTATTATTAATACTATAAAGGATCAGGAAAGTACTAATATGCGAAGATTGCAAGCTTCAACATTTGCCCGACAATATCAGTGGGATAATTTAAAACATGACCTTTATTCTGTAATAGATTCTTAATGGTGTTTTTATAATATGAATATTTTATCTCATGGTTACTATTACAACATATAATGGAGCAGATACATGGCTGAACCAATAGTATTAGTTATTGGCTTGGGAGAAATTGGTATGCCACTTTTTGAACTTATCAAAAAAGCTTACCCAAAAGCGTGTGGTATTGATATCAAACCGGCTGCTATAACCGAGTCGGTTGACTATATGCATATTTGTTACCCTTATACACCAACAAACGATTTCATTGAAGCAACTGAAAAATATGCAAAAAAATATAAACCAAAAACTATTATTATTCACAGTACCGTAGTACCCGGCACCACCAAGAATATCGCTTTACGCACTAAAATACCAACTATCTATAGTCCAGTCCGTGGCAAACATTCGAATATGGCAGCTGACTTATTACATTATCATAAATTTGTTGCTGGGACCGACGATGAGGCCGTATCGAAAATAGCTAGTCATTTTAAAAAAGTTGGTTTGAAAACCACCATACTATCAGCTCCTGAATCGCTTGAGTTAGCAAAACTTGTTGAAACCACATATTTTGGGTTACTAATTGCTTTTGCGCAAAACATCGAACGTTTTGCTAAAGCATGTGGAGCTGATTATAACGAATTACATAAATTTTTTGGTGAAGTTGGTTACTTGCCCAAACATCAATTTACTCCAGGTTATATCGGCGGCCATTGCATCATGCCTAATATTGAATTGCTGAACTCTTGTTTTAAATCAGAAATACTTGAGGCGATTAAAACTTCAAATGAAATTAAAGGCATTGAATTAGGTCAAGCGGCGATTAATCGTGAGCATGGCAAAAATCGAACTCGTGTCACCCCAGTAAAAATTGAGCATAGTTAGTTAAGT
>JAFGEK010000030.1 GCA_016931625.1 Deltaproteobacteria bacterium
CTACGTCATGCCCTCGAAAGAGGGCATCCAGTAAAGCCTAATAAAATCGATCAATTACAGAGATGAGATCAAGAGTCAGGTCTTAAGGTGGTGGATAATCAGTCAGTATCATTATTACTTTGATCAACTTTTAAAAAGTAATCAAAGCGCTAAGGCTTAAATTACATGCAACGGCGTTACGTTAATTTTTATACTAAAAACTCAGGTAATATCGCAATTTGCTTTTATCCTTAATAGCCCAGGATTGCGTAAAAAGTCGATAAATGTCTCTTCATCAGCAAGATTTATTGTTAAATCAGGTTTAAGTGCTTGGATGAGAGTAGATTTGCCGGTTTGTCGTGGGCCTAAAAGAAGTATAGATTTTTTACTACGACTTAATTGCTTGTAAAGTATTCGTTGGTACATGTGTGCAATTTACGTGGTATTTTGCACACGTGTCAACATATTATGCTTTAGCGTTAATTAAGGTTCGCCAGCAGCACGCCAAAATGCAGCTCGTTTTGGTAAATGTCGCTCATCTTCTAATGGTGCTAGTGCATCTACTAAGTCACGTTCTTCGGGTCTTAATTCTTGTGGAGTCTCAACAATCACTTTTACAAAAATATCGCCACGTTCGGTACTGGATAGACGTTGTGCCCCTTTTTGGCGCAGGCGAAATACCCGCCCACTTTGGGTACCCGGCGGTAAACGTACACGTACAGTACCATCTAGGGTAGGCACTTCGACGTTAGCACCAAGGACGGCATTGCGAAAACTAATTGGCAAATCAAGATGAATGTTGGCGCCATCGCGTTTATAAAGTGGATGCGGTTCAACGTGAATAACTATGCGTAAATCACCAGCACCACCACCATTTTTACCAGGTTCACCAGCACCGGCATAACGTACCACAGTGCCATTATCAGCACCGGGAGGAATGCGCACCTTAAGTTGTGTCTGCTTTTCGCTAATACCAAGACCATCGCAAGTTTGACATTTAGACGTAATAAGGCGACCACGACCACGACAATAAGTACAACGTTTGCTTACCGAAAATAGTCCGCGTTGTACTTTGATATTACCTGTACCACCGCAGGCATGACATAATTGTTGAACCGTTCCTGGTTTAGCCCCTAAACCGTGACAGTCACGACATTTTTGTGTGCGCATGATTTGAATATTGCGTTCACCACCAAAAGCTGCAGTGCGAAAGTCTACGCTAAGATCATAGCTTCGATCACGTCCTCGTTGTTGCTCGCGTTTTTCTCGTCTGCCGATAAAGTCACCAAATAACTCTGAAAAAACATCAGTGAAATTTGAGCCATTGTCAGCCTGAGAGTTAGAATTGGACGCAGATCTATTCTTTTTGTATGCACCTAATGCAACGCGATCATATTGGCTGCGCTTTTCAGGGTCACTTAGAATTTCATAAGCCATGGAGGCTTCTTTAAACCGCTCTTCAGCGGTTGGATTATCTGGGTTTTTATCGGGATGATACTTATGCGCAAGTCTACGATATGCGCGTTTAATATCGCTCTGATTAGCGCTTTTATTAACTCCGAGTATTTCGTAGAGTTCGCGCATAGTTATTATTTTTGTGCATATATAGTTTCAGCAATACGGTATGCTGAAGTTTCAAGAGCCTTATATAATGTATCAAGAGTTTTTGCATCAATAGCAGGATCTGCCAGTGCATTTTTTAGTTTAGTAATATCTGAGTGTATAAGTTCAACATCAATATTGGATAATTGTGAGCCATATTCTGTTAAAGCGCTTTCAGTCGAATAAATAAGACCGTCAGCATTATTTCTTTGCTCAATTAATTGTCTTTTCTGCTGATCATTTTCTTTGGCGTTTTCAGCTTCACTAATGATTTTTTTAATTTCATCTTCGGTTAGGCCGCTTTGTGCGGTAATTTTAATTGATTGTGATTTATTAGACCCCAAATCTTTAGCTTCTACATGTACAATACCATTAGCATCGAGTGAAAAAGTCACTTCGATTTGTGGTACTGCGCGTGGTGCTGGAGGTATGCTTTCAAGTTGAAAACGAGCCAGTGATTGATTGTCTTGGGCTAATTGCCGTTCACCTTGTAGTACATGGACTTCAACAAACGGCTGATTATCCATTGCAGTAGTGAAAATTTGGGTCTTTTTGCATGGAACAGTGGTATTGCGGGTAATTAGGGGAGTAAAAATACCACCTGCAGTTTCTACACCAAGAGATAACGGAGTAACATCGAGCAATAATACATTATCCATCTCTCCTGAGATTACTGCGCCTTGTACGGATGCACCAATAGCTACTACTTCGTCAGGATTGATTTCGCGATTTGGTTCATGACCAAAGAAATTGGCAACTTTTCTTTGCACTAAAGGCATGCGTGTCATGCCACCTACAAGCAGAACCTCATCAATTTGATTGCAAGTTAAATGCGCATCAGCCAGAGCAGCCTTAACTGGTATTAACGACCGTTCGAGTAAGTCATCAAATAGTTGTTCGAGTTCTGAACGTGTGATTGTTATGTCGATATGTTTTGGACCAGTAGCATCAGCTGCAATAAAAGGCAGATTAATCTCTGTTTCTAAAGCACTCGATAATTCATGTTTGACGCGTTCGGCAGCCTCTTTTAATCGCTGTAAAGCCATGCGGTCTTGTTTAAGATCAAGTCCGTTGTTTTCATTAGCAAATTTAGAACAGAGAAAGTCAATAATGCGATGATCAAAATCTTCGCCACCTAAGTGAGTATCGCCGTTGGTAGAGCGCACATTAAAAACGCCTTGAGATATTTCAAGAATCGAAATGTCAAAGGTGCCGCCACCGAGGTCATATACTGCTACTGTGCGATCACCCTGTTTATCAAGACCATAAGCTAGAGCTGCAGCAGTAGGCTCATTAATAATTCGTTCAACTGTTAGACCAGCAATGCGGCCAGCATCACGAGTTGCCGCACGTTGACTATCACTGAAATAAGCTGGAACAGTGATAACGGCACGTTCAACTTTTTCACCAAGGTAATCTTGAGCAATTTGTCGTAATTTTATTAGAATAATTGCAGAAATTTCCGGTGGTGAATATTGTTTGCCACGAACTTCAACCCAAGCATCATCGCGGTCGGAGGCAACGATTTTATATGGCATTCGTTGGCTATCGAGAGCAACTTCTGGTGAATCGAAACGTCTGCCTATAAGGCGTTTTATCGCAAAAACAGTGCTTTCAAAATTAGTGACTGCTTGGCGTTTGGCTACTTGGCCAACCAGGCGGTCACCAGATTCTGTAAAAGCGACCATAGATGGCGTTGTGCGAGCGCCTTCATTGTTAGGAATGACTACGGGATTGCCGCCTTCGATGACCGCAACACATGAATTCGTAGTTCCTAAGTCAATGCCAATAATTTTGCTCATTTTTTAAACACCATTAGGTATAGCTGCTTACCTACGGGAGACATACCTCCTAATAGAATAGATTGTATTAATTACTCAGTTGTATCTTCTTTATTAGTATCAGGTGGAGCAATTGCCACGACGACTTTTGCTGGTCTAAGTAAACGAGCACGTAACATATAGCCTTTTTGCAATTCTTCAACAATAGTACCTGCTTGTTCAGAAGACACAGCTAATTGTGCAATAGCTTCATGGCGTTCAGGATCAAATGATTCGCCAAGACTTACAAATGATTGGACACCGTGACGAGCAAGAGTATCAATTAATTGCTTTGAGACTAGCCGAATTCCATCAATTACAGGATTGTTATCGTTTTCTGTGTGGTAAAGAGCTCGATCAAAATTATCGAGTACAGGTAAAATGTCTTGGAGTAATTGAGTTACACCATATTCGCGTATCTCTTGTTGTTCACGAGTAGTGCGCTTACGATAGTTGTCAAAATCTGCAGCTAAACGTAATAATTGCTCACGCAAAGCAGCAATTTCCTCTTTTGCCGAGGCTAGCAATTCATTGCTATTATCAGCATTTTCTTCAATTACCGAACTATCATCAGCATCGAAAAATTCTTCGCTATCTAAAGTTTCTGGATTTTCTGTGTTATCGTTAGTCGTTTCCATAATGTTTTCACTAGTTGCGCCATTATTTATAGCGTCGTTTTTGTTTTGCATACCGTCCAATAAAGGTACAAGTACCGTAATGTCAAAGGGTTAAAAGCTTTTACCGGTACAATGAGCCACTTGCAAAAATACCATAATAACCTTTTCATCGTCACCCTCGCGAACGCGGGGGTCCATAACATATTGTTTTTACATAAC